>JANXZD010000496.1 GCA_025355705.1 Bacteroidota bacterium
ACGATGACATCATCCGATACAAGTTTTGGAATTGAAATGATGTCGAGGATCATCAAGAATGCGCAATACTATCTGAAGGAAGTAACAATACTTGTCTCTACCCCTGTGTATGACGTGTTCGAAAAATCATTGAACACTCCGTGGATGGCCTTGGTCAATTCACAATTACCGATAATGAAAGTATTTGTCACGGCGGTGAATTATACATATTGGCTGTTAAGTATAATAAGTATTTGTTTAGTTATTGGCGGAATGATCATAGAGTATCTCTTTGAAAAAACATATTACATTAAAATGATCTTTTTTATTTTGTATGTCGTCATTGTTTTATCGTATCCTGTTTTGGATTCACGGTTTCTCTATCCGGTGTTCCTTCTTTTTTTACTATGGATTGGCTCAATCTTCTCGTACGTTCGACAATTACACAATCGTATTGGTACCGTTCTCCTTGGTGGATTGGTTGTTGTCTTGATCCTTCCAAATATGGCGTGGACAATAAATTTTATTGATACGCAGCATCGGTTTGTCGGTGATCCTTTGGGGACATTCTTGGAACCGAAAGATTCGACGGACAATGTCAAACATTTTCAGATTGCATTACCGATGGTTGGTGATTGGCTGAACAGGCAAAACGATTCATCCCAGGTTATTCTTTCTCCATACAAGGAACTCGCATTCTATCTTAAGAATAAAACGGTTTATGTGCTTAATAGAATTGCTCCAACAAGTACATTCAATCAAGTAGTTCAGGATTATGATATCCGTTATGTCGTTTTGACGAAGGACAATCTCGGATGGCGAGACTATGAGATCCAGTTTGGATTCAATAATCGATATTCCTTCCAACTTGTATTTGATTCCAGTTCAATTGAAATTTACACCGTACTGCCAAAGACATCAGCGAATGATCATCCCGGAAAATATTATCCCCTGTTCTCGGAGATGAAAAATAAAAACTATACGGCAGCGGATGTTTACTTCACCAAGAATAGAAATATTGTTAATTACCATGCAGATCTATTGTATCTGAATATTCTTAATAAACATTATCAAGGGCAATTAGATAGTGTGACTAATCTTTTAGAACGATTATATTCAAAACCGCAAGGGCTTTCATATACAAAACTTGCCTCCATCCATCAAACATTGATTGCGCGGAAAGCGTTATTGGATAAAACGCCGTTTTCTGATTTTCGATCGAATATCCTGATGAATTTAGGAATTATCTATTGGCAGATCGATATGAAAGATGTGTCTTTAAAATATTATCAACAATGTATCGATGAAGACAGCACAACGGCTTTGGCATATGTCTATAAGATCATTTTCTCCATAGAAGAACATGATACGATCGCTGCAATAAAAATACATCAACGCATGCGGTCTGTTTTCCCGACCGCTGAATTAACGGAAAAAATTGATACAATGATGAGATATCATGCCCGGTATCGAAAGGCGGCTTCATCAAAATTAAAGGCAGAAGCACTTGAGGGAATTTTTAATATGTATCAGTTTCTTGGGTTTACAACAACTGCTATGGAAATAGCCAACAAAGGATTATTGTTTGATCCTGATCGAATATCGTTATATAAAAAATTGGGAATTCTCTATGAGAATGAATATGAATATTTCCCTGCCTTAATGACCCTACATCAGTATATATTGCGTAATAACAAAGACTCGTTAGTTGAGGCAAGAATTGTCAGTCTAAAACAAAAATTATATCTCAACAAATAATTATTCCATTGCCATTCTGAAATGATGACACTTAGGAGAGATTTTTTTAGATGGTCCATGTAATTTGTGGTAAAAATTTCCGTGAATCGGAAATAAATACCGTATTGTTGACTGATTGCTGATTTATATTGAAAATTTGACAATTATAGTTTGGCACAGTATGTGCCACAGTATATACAAATACGTAACAGACAGTAACTAATTAACTATCATCATACACAACAATATAAAGGGTAAACAATATGGGACAACAACAATTGCTTCTCATCATTCTTGGCGTAATTATCGTCGGTATCGCGGTTGCCGTCGGTATCACAATGTTCCAAGATAACGCTATCAGCGCAAACAAAGACGCGGTTATTAATGACCTTGTTCAGTTAGCAGCGAAAGCACAACAGCATTATCGTAAACCAACGTCATTGGGCGGTGGTGGAAATAGCTATTCTGGTATTGACTCCGTTGGAAGTCTTGTTTCGGCTGCTTTTTCTAACAATGACAACGGAAAATATTCTGTTCAAACCACTGGTACAACGCAAATCGTTCTCAGAGGATATGGCAGAAGTCAAAATTCTGATGGCACCTACCCCCAAATTGATATGACAGTACGTCCAACCGGAAACGTATTAGGATCATGGGTTAACACAGCTACTGCAATTCCGTAGTTGTTAGTTCTTTAAGAGGCGTTTCATTTATTTGGAGCGCCTCTTCTATTTATTTGCCAATATTATAATAAAAAAATAATTTATGGGACAACAACAGCTTTTGTTAATAATACTCGGTGTTATTATTGTTGGTATCGCAATTGCTGTAAGTATCATTATGTTTAAGGATAATGGTTTGAGTGCAAATCGCGACGCGTTACGGACCGATCTGTTGTTGCTTGCTTCAAAGGCAAAACAATATTACCGAAGACCGGTATCTATGGGTGGGGGAGGATATTCTTTTAGTGGTTTATCGCCAGATGCGCCGAGTATGTTGAAATTGGTAACTACACAGTTCTCTGATTCCAACGCTAATGGTAGCTATACAATTACTTCCGTTGCATCAGATGGAAAGACGATTGTTTTCAGAGGGACCGGAAATATACAACTAGACGATGGCACAAGACCTATTGTTGATTGCACCGTTACAACAATTGGGCAAATTATGACTACGGTCAATTAAACACATAAAAATTGTTGTTACGTATATAAAAGCAGATATCAGGGGAGCTGGTGTCTGCTTTTCTATTTTAAATTACTAAATTTCTCTAATTTAAGTTTAGTTGATTTTGAGTCGATGCGATTGTATCTTTAGACAGTTCACATTGAAAAAACCGTCAAAAGCAGATACTTCGCATTTTTCACTGTGAACGAAGTATTGAACGAAAGGAAAAGAGTTGCCATGCCAGAATTTCGAATTGATGGAGTATCGTTAACCGGTAAGGCAGTACAGGGTGTGATCAGTGCAGATAGTATGAAACTTGCGAAAGAGCGTGCAACGACAATGGCGCGTGATCGTAAGTTCAAAGTTTCCGGGATCCATTCTCGCGCTACGTTTATTTACCGCGTAAAAAAAGGGAATGAAAAACCGGTCGATGGTGAGCAAAAAGCATTCACCAAGCAGGAGGTCATTGATGCACTCGGCAAGATGGGATACACTATTGTGTATGTGCGGAAACGATTGTTTGAAAGTGGCGGCAAGGTTCCCGAGATTGAAGTTGTATCGTTTGTTCGAGTGAGTGCAGATCTTATCAGACAGAAATTGCCATTCAATGATATGATGGCGATGTTGATCAATGATATTCAGAATAAAAATCTTCGAGAAGCTCTCCGCGATATCAATCAGGATCTAAAACAAGGAAAAGACAGCGAGCGTGCATTCCAAAAACATGAAAGAGAACTTGGAAAATTTGCCGCGCATATGCTCGGTCTTGCTTCAAAGAGTGGAAATATGGGAGAGATCTTTGAAAGTACGGCAAAATTTTTGGAACGCACTGCTCAATTTAAAAAAGATCTAAAGAGTGCACTGGTGATGCCGGTTGTCACACTGGTCATTTTGTTTGGAGCAGTAGGGTATTATGTAGCGTATATTTTCCCTGCTACAGCAAAACTATTTCAAAAGTTTAAAATGGAATTGCCGCCGATGACAACGGCGACATTGAAGCTCAGTGATTTTATCACATCAAATATTGTTTGGCTCATGCTAGTGGTCATCATTCCTGTTGTGGCGTTCTCACGGTTTGCAACAACCGTGCGAGGAAGATTTCTTATCGACAAATATCTCTGGAAAGTTCCTGCGATCGGAGATCTGATGCACAAAATGAGCATCGAAATTTTTTGCAGAGTGTTCTATGCATTGTACTCGGGATCTGGTGAAAATATTGAAGTCATTAAAATGGCATCGGAAGCATGCGGAAATAAATATATGGAACATCAGATAAAAACCATTGCCTTGCCGATGATGGTCGAAAAAGGATCCGGAATCACTGAAGCGTTTGAAGCAACCGGAGTGTTTACGAAAACAGCGCTATCCCGTTTCCATTCCGGTGCTGAAACAGGTACTGTGAAGAATACCGCTTTACAACTTGCTGAGTATTATGAAAAAGAGACCGGTTATCGTATGCGCAACGCTATCGACATGATCCAATTGGTGATATCGATGATCATTATGATCGTGCTGACAGGGTTGACGCTTGTTTCTTCTGAGACCGCGACCATTAAGCCCAAAGCACCCGGGAGCGGTTGGCTGCATTTCATTAATTTTACCTTGTAGGTACTGAACAACGAGCATGTGTATCATCAAATTTTTCATTACAATATTTTTGTGTTTGGTTTAAATTTGCATTGCAATCATTCTTGACGGTACATATTCACACACGCGCTGAAGGAATAGCCCATGGCAGATATCGATATTACTGATAAAATCGGTTATACGCTTCTCAAAAAAGGTATCATCGATTTTGAAACGTTAGAAAAAGCCCTGCGCATCAAAGAGACGGAAACGGCAAAAAAAGAACGTCGCAATCTTGGACAAATTCTTGTTACGGATTTCAGTGCCGATCATGATGCGGTGTTTAGAGAAGTGGCAAATCTTTACGCGTTCCGAGAGATCTATATTGCGGATGAGAATATAGAAAAGGGGAGGGTCGATTTCATTAAAAAAATTGTCGATACTCTTACGGAAGAGAATAAAAAGATAATGATCCAAACGAAAATGCTTCCGTTGAAATTTGATGAGAAGCAGGCGGATAAGTTGATCATTATTTCCGCAGATCCTACCGATAGAAATATCCCCTTGATCTCAAGGAATTTCAATGTTAAGAAATATGAGGTGACGTATTGTCGTCTTAAAGATATTCAAAATTTAACAGAGCAGGTGATCCCTCCGCAGAATGAATTTTTGAAGATGCTTGAGGATAATCATATCAGTGTTGATACCGGAGATGAAGAGGCTAATGTTAATGAAGATGAGTTAAATGCCGAGATCAATAAAAGTGCTCTGGCAAATTTATTCGAAGGATGTTTGGTTGAAGCAGTTCGGTCCGGAGTCAGCGACGTTCATATTGTAGCGTCGGAAGGTAAAAAGACATATTTTTTAATGCGCGTTGATGGTAACCTTCAAGTATGGCATTGTCAGGAAAATACAATGCCGGAAGCGGTGATGGCAGTTGTGAAAGATCGAACGAAAAACGTCGATCGATTTGAGCGTGAAATGTCGCAGGACGGATTCATCCAGCGAGTGGTTGATGGACACCAATTACGGTTCCGTGTTTCCATTATGCCAATTGTAACAACGGAGTTCAAAAATAAATTTGAAAGCGTTGTTATTCGTGTATTGGATGATCGCAAAGTTATCACCGACCTTAATAAACTTGGTCTTCAAGGTCCCGCAAAAGCGCTGTTCTATAAAGCGATCAACAAACCTCAGGGGATCATCATTTTGACCGGACCGACAGGTTCCGGTAAATCCACAACACTTATTGCTGCATTGTATCAAGTGATCGATCCGACGGTGAACGTTCTGACAATTGAAGAGCCCGTAGAGTACATTATTAAAGGGGCTCGACAGTTAAAGATCGGACCGAAGATGACGTTTGAACAATCGATCCGCGGTATCCTCCGACACGATCCGGATATCGTTCTAGTTGGAGAAATGCGAGATAAGATCACTGCTGAAACCGCTATTAAACTTGCCAATACCGGTCACTTGGTGTTTTCTACACTCCATACAAATGATGCGCCAAGCGCGGTTGCCCGTCTATATAAGATGGGTATTGAACCGTTCCTGATCGCCTATGCAATTAATATTATCGTAGCACAGCGTTTAATTCGAACTCTTTGTAAGGTCTGTAAAACACCAATTGATGACGGTGAAAAGGAAGATCTGATAAAGTTCGGATTCACCGAAGAGGATCTGAAGAGCCATACATTCTATAAAGCGGTTGGTTGCGATAAATGCAATGGCGGCTATAAA
>JANXZD010000527.1 GCA_025355705.1 Bacteroidota bacterium
GCCCGTTCCAAAAGCACATCCTATAAATGTATGCCGATGATCTATGGAAATAAATTGGAAAATGTTTCAATCACCGGGAAAGGAATAATCAATGGCAACGGACAATACTGGCGTCCATTAAAGAAAGAAAAAACAACTGAAAAACAATGGAAAGAATTTGTACGATCCGGCGGAGTGGTGAGTAGTGACGGCAAGATGTGGTGGCCTTCAAAAGAAGCGATGAATGGTGATGAGTATGTCAAGAATCTTCGCAAAGAAAAGAAAAAACCGTTGCCGGAAGAATTTGCCGGCGCTCGTGAATTTCTTCGATCTCCGATGGTTGTCTTTGAGAATTGTAATCGAATTTTATTGGATGGTCCCACATTCACCAATGCTCCCGGATGGACATTGCAGCCTGCACAAAGTGAAAATGTTGTCATCAGGAATGTTTCCGTTCTCAATCCGTGGTGGGGACAAAATACCGATGGTATCGATATCAATTCTTGCAGAAATGTCCTTATCTATAATACAACGGTTGATGTTGGCGATGATGCCATTTGTGTAAAGCCCGGAAAACGGAGTGAATTACGAAATGATAAAACTGCGTGTGAAAATATTATTGTTGCTGATTGTATCGTCTACCACGGGCACGGTGGATTCGTTATCGGAAGCGAATCGTACGGAGGTGCGCGGAATATTTCAGTAAAAAATTGTACGTTCATCGGAACAGATGTTGGATTACGGTTCAAGTCAGCCAAAGACCGCGGCGGAATTGTCGAAAACGTATTTGTCGATGGTATTCAGATGAAGGATATTGCGAATGAGGCAATTCTTTTTGATATGGTGTACGATGGGAATGGTGACAATGATAATGGTGCAGAACGGATCCCGAGGTTTCGTGATTGTACCATTTCTAATATTGTGTGCGATGGTGCATCCGATGCTGTTCTTATTCGCGGAATACCTGAGATGGCCGTGCAAAATATCCATATAACAAATATGTCTGTCGTTTCGGAAAAAGGGATATTTCTTCAAGATGCTAACGAGATCGAATTACAGAATATAACATTGTCATTACGATCCGGACCGGCATTTACGGTGAATGATGCAGCACATATTCAGATCCGAAACATTACAATCCCGAAAACTACAGAATTATTTCTTACCGCAACCGGTAAGAGGACAACAAATATCAATATGTTGAAAACCGATGGTGAAAAAGCGAAAAAAATATTTGAAATGACACCCGAAGTGAATGCAAGTAGTATTGTGGTACAATAAAACATTCTCCGATACTAGGTAAATAACAAACTGGCTCTCCTTTTTTTTATCGAAATCTCGATCCTTTGTGGGAGCATTATTTGAGTATTAATGAAATTATTCGTCACCCTATTTTGGTCGTTTCTCTTTAGTTCTGTAGCACAAAATAGCTAAAAATCCCTTTGTTTAACGTTAAATTAATACTTGACATTGTTTCTGCTTTTATTTAAGTTATCGGTAAAGTAACCGATGACTAAAATTAACTAAATTTTCATTCACTATTAATCAATGGAGAGTATCATGAAAAAAATGCTACTGGTTTTGTTTGTGGTTGTAGCTTCAACGAGTCTTTTTGCACAAATAGCAAGTAATGGGACTGGAGGTGGGGCATGGAATAATACCACTACGTGGTCCGGCGGTTTAGTGCCCGATGGCTCTGGAACAATAACAATAGCCTCAACAGATTCTGTATATGTTGATATTCCTGTAACTATAACTGGAACATTAGTTAATAATAAAGGATTTGGAGTTGGACCTGGTGGCAGCCTTATTTTTGCAAATGGTAGTATATATCAGCATGCAACTGCAACTAGTTATGCAAACAATCTTTATCCATCGGTCTTTCCTACCGCAACATGGCAACCAGGATCTACTTGTTTGGTTACAGGAGTTGTAAGTATTGCCCCGTTAAATGGAAATCAAAATTTCGCTAACTTTACTTGGGATTGTACAGGTCAAACTGCAAGCGTGAACCTTGGTTGGTCTGGGAATACCATTGGTGGTAATATAACCTGTAATAATACAGGTGCAAGTCAATTTAGATGGACTAACAATACCGCAAACGGCTCAAATCCGGTTACTATTATTGTTAATGGTAACATAGTTATCAATAATGCGGCAATAATGTCAACTACTTCATCAGGAGCGGCTTTAGTATATACAATAACTCAAACAGGGAATATTACGGTAAATGGTACTGGACAATTATATGTTTGCGGTACAAGTAATGCAGGTGCATTTGTAACATGGAGTGTAACGGGCGATATTACTACTTCTTCCGGTGCTCTATTAAGGTCGTCAAATACTATTTCTAGATGGAAGTTTAACTCGACTGGTACGCAAAATGTGAATATCGGTGCTACAGGTGTTGTTGCAGCCGGAGTTATCTTTGAAGTGGCTAATGGATCAACAGTTCAGTTGAATTCACCGTTTACTATAAATAGATTGGTCCTAACCAGTGGCAAAATCAATTCTTCAACAACAAATATTTTATCAATCGGTTCAGTAAATTCCGTTACCGGAGGAAGTTCGACTGCTTACGTTGAGGGGCCAATGATTCGTACAAATATAGTTACAACTTCTACAGCAATGTCATTTCCAATTGCAAAAGGTGGAATTTATAGCCCGCTCACTTTAACGGTAACTCAAAGTGCAACAACTTCTACAACTTACAAAGCAGAGATGTTTAATGCTACACCAACCACAAGAAATCTTCCAGTTACAATAGATAAAGTTTCAACAGTAAGATATTACACTCTTTCTAAAAGCACTGGATCTAGTGTCACGACTTCATCAATATTATTAAATTATGATAATGAAGGAATTGCGGATAACACAAATTTAAGAATTGCTAAGGATGATGGTGCAGGAAACTGGGTAGATCTCGGTGGAGTTGGAACAGCAAATACAACTGGAACAATAACATCTGTAAATAATTTTACGATATTTGGTGATTTTGTTTTGGCAAATAATACAGGTGGTGCAAACGCTCTGCCTGTTGAACTCACATCTTTCACTGCAATTGCAAAAGGTCGCGGAGTTGAACTTGGATGGAAAACCGCAACAGAAGTAAACAATGCCGGTTTTGCAATCGAACAAAAAGGAATAAATGATAGCTGGAATAAAATCGGGTATGTTGAAGGAGCTGGAACAACAAATACTCCGAAACGATATTCATATTCTGTTACCGTTCCGGTATCTGGAAAATATGCATTTCGTTTGAAACAGATCGATCGTGACGGAAAATTTGAATACAGTCCGGTCGTTGAAGCATCAATTGCATTAACCGCACAGGATTATTCGCTCACACAGAATTATCCCAATCCGTTCAATCCAAGCACAACCTTCAGTTTTGCAATGAAGAATGCTGAACAGACCACGGTGAAAGTGTTCAATCTTGTCGGACAAGAGGTGGCGACATTGTTCAATGGTGTAGCTCAACCGAACCAAATCTATACAATGAAATTTGATGGAAAAGATCTTTCGAGCGGGATCTATTTCTACTCGCTTCGTTCTGGAAGCAGGAATGAAGTAAAGAAGATGATGCTGATGAAATAATTGTATCACAGAACCTTGTCAAGGTTTGGAAATATATCCTTTCAACTTTGACAAGGTTTGCTTCTAAAAACCATCGTGTGATTGTTCAAGCGTGAATCGGTTCGCTATGGAAGTCATCTCACATATACCCAATCATTCTCATTTCGATCCCGCCTTGGCAGGAGAGAAATCTAGTTTTACTGTGAATTATTACAACGAGATTCTTTGCTACGTTCAGAATGACAATACAAAACCGATTTCCAAATATTTCTCGAAATAATATTGTACCATATACCAATGGAAGAAAGAAAATAGTTTGATACGTGCCGTGCGAAAAATAATAATTGTGATGTTTGTTGCGGGAAATGGGATAGGGATAGTGTTCGCACAAACTCCGTCGTCAAGTGTTTGGTTGCTGACCGCTAATCAATCAGCATCGGTAACCGGTGATGTTACGGCAACCGACCAAACATTAAGCAATATGCAGGTATCGTACAGCAGCAGTGTGCAACGCAGCAGTCCAAGTGGTACTGCCGGAGCATGGATCGCAGAATCGGCAGAGAACAGCACTCGGTATATGCAGTTTGCCGTTTCGCCTCAAATAAATTTTGAATTCACTGTCTCATCAATCTCTCTTAAACTGTATGTGAACAGTGGCAGTGGAATGTTTGCAAATGTGTACTATTCAACGGATTCAACATTTGCCGTAAAGACAAAGATAGGAGCTACACTTAATCTCAGCAGTTCAGCCCCGGCTTCGCCGAATGTTGTCATTTCCCCAACTGTAGTTGTTGCGGCAGGGAAGACAATGTATGTACGGATGTATCCGTGGTATAATACGGCAACAACAGGAAAATATATCATTGCAAATGCTGTTTCGATCTCCGGAACAACGCTCAATAATATTGCCCCAATCGTTACACCGTCCGTAGTATCGCTTCCGGAATTTGGGACATCAATTTCAGGATCGTTCATCAACGGTTCACCATATTCAATCTCGGCACTTAATCTCGTTTCCAATCTTATTGTTTCTGCTCCAAAAGGATTTGCCGTCAGTAAAGATAGCTCAGTATTTTCAGATTCAATTATGTTTGTTCCTGTTAATGGAACAATTGCCAATGCATTTGTCTACACACGTTTTGCACCAACGTCGGCAAGTGGATTCATTGAAGATGTGATTGTGCACAAGAGTTTAGGTGCGTTACCAAAGAATGTTTCGGTCATCGGAGTTGCACTTGCCGCTGAACCGACGATTCAGTCTTCCATGGCTATTGGTATGATTACCGGTAATTCAATCGCTCTGAATTTTTCAGGGGGGAATGGAAATAGAAGAATTGTTGTTGCGAGAAAAGACAGCGCTGTTAATTTCCTTCCGGTTGATGGAAATGAGATCAGCGGTGCTGATAGTAATTTTTCGGCAGCCCTTGAACAAGGAAATGGAAACAAAGTTGTGTATGATGGAAATGGTTCAATGGTTACAATCGTTGGTGTATCGGTTGCAACACAATATCATTTTGCAGTGTTTGAATATAATATTGGCACAGGAAACTCACACAATTATCGAGCTGGTAATCCGGGAATTGGAAATGCAACAACGCTGGCGGTCCCGGGCATTAATGCTGCTCCCGCAATAATTTCATTTGGGAATGTCGTTACTAATACCTCATCGAAAGAAAAGGTATTTCAGGTATCCGGTCTATTCCTGATCCCGGCATCCGGAAATTTGACGATCACTACGTCAAAAGGATTTTACGTTTCGCAAACAAGCGGAGCTGGTTTTGATTCAGCGGTAACGGTTGCATATTCTGCAGCAACGGTAGTTTCAAAGTCCATTTATATCCAATTCAAACCGACTTCGAAAGAGAATTATTCCGGAAATATTGTGATCGCCGGCGGCGGTGCATCGCAAATTTCCGTTGCCGTAAGCGGTACCGGGGTTGATCAGATCTTCGTTCCTGATTCAATTCCATTTGGTTTTGCATCTCTGTCCGGCGGGACAACCGGCGGAGTGGGCGGCACTTCAATTATTATCACCAGCGGTCAGCAACTGGCGGATATTATGCTCCCTCGCGAGAAAACCAGCGATCTTGGTGCCCCATTAGTATTGTACATATCCGGAACCATTAGCGGTTACGCCAATGAAGTAAGTATCAAAAGAACAAAAAATATTTCGATCATCGGTATTGGAGCTGATGCGAAAGTTCAAGGTTTTGGTTTTAAAATTGTTGAAAGCAGTAATATTGTTATTCGAAATGTTTCATTTGCAGATTGTAAAGTGGGAGAAAAGGATGCGATCAGTGTAGAAGGATCAAATAATATATGGATCGATCATTGCTCATTTACCGACAGTCCATCAATTGATCTTAGCGGTGGCAGTCACGACGGTTTACTGGATGTGAAAAAAGGTTCGTACAATGTTACTCTTTCGTATAACCATTTTCAAAATCACCGAAAGACATGTTTGCTCGGACATTCTCCCAGTGAAACAGGGGACGTTGCGTTACGAGTGACATACTATCGAAATTGGTTCGATGGAACATATTCAAGACATCCTCGCGCTCGGTATGGAAAAGCACATATCATCAACAATCTCTATACAAGTGCCGGAGTTGTCGGTGTCGATGGCGGTGGATATGGGGTTGGAAGTACCTGCGGAGCTTCTCTGTTAGTTGAAGCGAATTATTTTGAAGGCACCACGCGTCCCACATTGATCTCTCAGGTGAATGATCCTGGTGAAACATTAAGCGGTGATCCGATAGGGTATTTAAAAGCATTGAATAATTATGCCGTCAGTTCTGGACCGATTGTTGAGAATCTAACAGGGTATAATTTCGATCCTTCAGAATCGTACACCTATACTTCGCTTGATGGACAATTAGTAAAAGATGTGGTTATGGCGACTGCGGGTGCAGGTAAACTTGATGGAGGTGCTCCAACTTCTGTGATACGTTCGATGACAAATTTGCCGACAAATTTTAATTTGTTCCAGAACTATCCAAATCCGTTTAATCCGACAACAATAATTCAATTTACTGTTGCACGAGAACAATCGGTAACGCTGACGATCTATAATGCGATCGGTCAAAAGGTTGCAACAGTGTTCTCGGGAATTGCTGAACGAGGAAAATTATACTCAGTGCAATTTAATGGTCGATCGTTTTCTTCGGGTATGTATTTTAGTGTGTTGGAGAATGGTTCACAACGTCTTGTAAAGAAAATATTGTTAACAAAATAATTATCGAAGGAATATCACGTTGAAATCTAGAAATACAATAACACTCCTCTTGTTTGCTCTTTTGACATTACTGCAATCACAATCAAAGTCCATCTATGTTGCAAACAATGGAAGTGATTTGAATACCGGAACCATTGATAGTCCTTTTCTGACCATTGGAAAAGGAATCAACGCTATGGTCGTCGGCGATACGGTATTCATCCGCGGAGGAGTGTATCCCTTGTCGGCAACGATCAGTATTTCAAAGAGCGGAACGAGTATTGCAAGATATTATTTATTTGCCTATCCGGGCGAACGACCGATCCTTGATTTTGCGACGCAGACAAGCAGTGATGGCTTAAAGGTGAACGGAAATTATTGGCATGTCTACGGGATTGAAAGTATGAATTCTACTCACAATGGAATTGCAGTCAATGGCAGTTATAATATCATAGAAAATTGTTCTGTGCATGACAATAAGAACACCGGTATGCAGTTGGGAAACGGGGCTTCGTACAATAAGATCATCAACTGTGATTCATATTTCAATTACGATCCGCCGCTCGGAGGCAATGCCGATGGCTTTGCCCCTAAATTAGATGTGGGCACAGGGAATTATTTTTACGGATGCAGATCGTGGCAGAATTCCGATGATGGGTGG
>JANXZD010000533.1 GCA_025355705.1 Bacteroidota bacterium
GACCCTTTGATTGTAATACTTCTGCTTCTCGCAGTTTGTTGATGATTGTTTCTGCGGTGTGTTTCTTTTTGCCCATTGCTGACCCCTTTCTTGATGTTTTCCAATATATCAAATTGGATCATCTTTTGGGGGGCAGGTCAAGTGTATGGAAATTTTTTTCATACGCATGATAGACAATATACCATCGATCATTTGGTCCTTCAACCAATGTACCGTGACCTTTTGACCACCAATATTCTTCTGACGATTTCGTCCGTGCTATCGGATTGTATGGAGAATTTTCCCACGGACCATGAATCGATTTTGAACGCGCGCAGATAATCATATGTCCTGTGGGCGGACCTGCTGTTCCTCCCTGTGCAAGGATCATGTAAAAATATTTGCCATGCTTTGTAATCTTTGGCCCTTCTTGTGAAAAACTTTCCACGATCCACTCGTCAGGATATTTCCACCCATCATACACTTTCGTTACTTCACCAATAGTAGAGAGTCCATCGTCACTAAGGTGGATATAGTAACCTCCGGATAAAAACAGATATCGTTTCCCATCGTCACCGACTGCATGTCCCGGATCGATCAGGGAAATTTTCAGATCGATCGGATCACTCCATTTTCCTGCGATGCTGTCCGAATAGATGACATAATTCGATCGATAATTTCCTGTTCGTCCTGGGAAGTAAATAAAATAGCGGTTGTTATGTTTGACTAATTCCGGAGCCCAAACAGAACCGACATTTTTAAAAAGTGTCGGCGTAATCGGTTTCCAATTGACCAAATCCTTTGAGTGCCAAATGACCAGACCGGGATAACTGTCGAACGATGAAAATGTCATGTAATAATTTTCACCATCTTTAAGAATGGAAGGATCGGGATGATCACCGGCGATGATAGGATTACGATAACATCCATTTCCCAGATCAGCTTTTCGTTGATGCTCAATACCGCTTCCCCAATTTCGTGAAGATGTCAATTGGCAGCTGTCAATAGGTGTAAACTTTTTTGATCCGTTTTTTTTGTCTGCAGCCGAAAGAATTGAGAATACCATGCAGAGTGCTGCGATCAATATGGTTCGTACACTGATCATAGAATGGCGATTAAAAGCAGAATGAGGTTCACACATTTTTTGAATACTATCCCCGAAATCTCAAAAGATTTCGGGGATATGAAGAGAATAACATTAACTGCGCACTAACTTTTTATATCGTATCCTGTGCGGATGATCGACATCAATTCCCAATTTTTTCTTACGAAATTCTTCATATTCGGAATAATTTCCGTCAAACCACTGCACCATACTTTCACCTTCAAACGCGAGAATATGCGTAGCAACGCGGTCTAAGAACCAGCGATCATGGGAAATGACCACGGCACATCCTGCAAATTCCGCAAGCGCCTCTTCCAATGCGCGAAGTGTATTCACATCCAAATCATTTGTCGGTTCGTCGAGTAACAGAACATTCGCTTCTTGTTTCATTGTTTTCGCAAGATGAACACGATTCCGCTCACCGCCGGAGATCTGACCGACTAATTTTTGTTGATCGCTACCGGAGAAATTGAATCGTGCAACATACGCCCGCGAATTCACTTCCCGAGTTCCAAAATGCAGGATTTCTTCACCGCCGGAAATCTCATCCCAAATAGTTTTGTTCGGATCGAGCGGGCGATTTTGGTCGACATATGCAAGCTTTACTGTTTCGCCGATCGTGATCTTCCCCGCATCCGGTTTTTCCTGACCGGTGATCATTCTAAACAACGTTGTCTTACCTGCTCCGTTCGGTCCGATAACACCAATGATTCCCCCGGGAGGAAGAACAAAATTCATGTTCTCATAAAGAAGATTATCGCCGTACGCTTTTGCAACTCCTTCTGCGGTTATCACAACATCGCCAAGACGCGGACCTTTTGGAATGAAGATCTCAATATCTTCATTCCGTTTTTCATGTTCTTCCGAAAGCATCTGTTCGTACGATGCGATACGCGCTTTACTCTTTGCGTGACGTCCTTTTGGATTCATCCGTACCCATTCCAATTCTTTCTTCAACACTTTCTGCCGTTTTGATTCCTGTTTTTCTTCAACTTCCAATCGTTTCGATTTTTGTTCAAGCCACGAAGAATAGTTTCCTTCAAATGGAATTCCTTCACCGCGATCCAATTCCAGAATCCACCCTGCTACGTTATCAAGAAAATATCGATCGTGGGTTACCGCCAGCACGGTTCCTTTGTATTGCGCAAGATGATGTTC
>JANXZD010000004.1 GCA_025355705.1 Bacteroidota bacterium
TGACAACGTGCACACAACGTTGGAATATTAGTTGCAAACGTTGACGAGGCGGGGTCCAATTTTCCTTTTATACCATGGGTTCCATGGCACTCTTTACATGTCGGTGCATTGGCATCATTCTTTGCGAACAATTTTCCATGGATACTTATTTTATATTGATCGCCAACTTCTGTATGACATTGCGCGCATTCAACTTTTTTCGTGATCGCATCGCACGGACGTGTATGGGATGACTTCACTTCGCTGTGACATTGACTGCATGCTACTTTTGGTCCGTGTTTAGAACCGGCATATTCACTGACATCAACAAATAATGAACGGCCATCCTTTGACGACTTGACATCTTTTCTTTCGTGGCATGTCATGCAATCTTTGTTCGCCATTCCCTGGTCATAGAAAACTTTTCTTGCTTTATGCGGCTGATGACAATCGACGCATGCCGGTAAAACATTTGCCTCTTTCTCCCATAGTTTCCCATTGATCACTTTTCGATGCACTGCTTCAATTTGTGAATGACATTTTTGGCAAGTGTTTGCAATGTTTTTCCTGTTAATGGAAGATCTCGGATCGGTATGGGGAAGGATCAAGTGCGGAGAATGACATGATGCACACGTTGCAGCAACAGACAATCCTTTTTTAAGAAGACCTTCACCATGAATACTTTCGGTGTAATTCTCTATTATATGATCTTGTGTTATAATACCGCGCCGTTGTACCGGTGTTCCTTCTTTATGACATTTTCCGCACGTAAACGGGATTTTCATCGGTGATACCGGGGAACGCTGATCTTTGACTGCAAGAATATCATGTTTTCCATGACAATCATAACATCGGGGAGCAAGCGGATCACCTTTTGCTGCACGCTGACCATGACGACATTGAACATAAAGTGCCTGCTCCTTGTCGTGACACGTTCCGCATTGCACCGGTTTTAAAGGAACATCATGCGGAAGTTCCTTTCCTTCAAGAT
The DNA here is from genome assembly GCA_025355705.1 of Bacteroidota bacterium. Taxonomy (GTDB): domain Bacteria; phylum Bacteroidota; class Ignavibacteria; order UBA10030; family UBA8401; genus UBA8401. Next base: position 971 of record JANXZD010000004.1, read on the forward strand.
CTGCATGACAATTAACGCATTGCAAATCAGCATGAATTGAACCGGAAAATTTCTTATCATCAATAAACAACGATACTTTTTTACCATTTCGATCGGCGACCAGCGTTTTATCTTCATGGCATGATAAGCATTCGGATTTATCCTGAGCTACACTAACCGTGGAAAGTGCAAGCGATGCCGCAAAAAATATACAGAAGATCTTCAAATTCATGCCGGGCTGTCGTTGATTAGTTTTCATGTTTATTTTTATTTTCGGCCGCCTTCAACTCTTCTTCTTTCAATCGCTCTAATTCCAGCGGATGTTCATCTGCCATTTCTTCTTCCGAAAGAGTTCCTTTGATCCAAGCAAGATTCATTGGATAGATATCGGGATTGAATATGACGAAATAGAAATGCCACACGATAATTGCCAAGGTAGCAAGCCATGCTTCATAATAGTGAACAACTCGTGCAACATCCCAATATTGTTTCCCAAGGATATTCAGGAATGTATTGTCGAACCAAAGAATAAATCCTGTCGCAGCCATAACCATCGTACCCCAAATAAGGGCCCAGTATTCGGCTTTTTCAATATAGCTGAATCGGTCCAACCGCGGTTTGTCTTTGGAGATTCCAAGATTATATTTTGCCACATTCAACGCATCAGTCAGATCAGATAATTTTGGAAGAAGATCGAAAATCAATTGTCGGCCGCGCGGCACAAAGAATATGTAATACAAATGATAGAATCCTGTCGTTAACATCACAACCGCAGAAATTCTGTGCAGCCAGCTTCGTAATTCAAAAAATCCGGGAGTCATTGAGCGTATCGTTTCAACCCACCATGCATCAGGATAACGAAGCATGAATCCGGTGATCACCAATGTGATGAAACTAAGTGCAAACGACCCATGCTGAAGTCTCTCGCTCAATGTCATACGCACGTACAACCCGTGACCGATCTCTTCTTCATAATTTCCATGACGACGATGGCGCAACTTCCTGGTAGATTTTTTGAAGAAATCTAAAATATTATGCAGCCCCATCATACCAATAGTAACAACGATCAGCATAATGTAAATATTTGAGATAAAACCGATAAGACTATCTTCACTATCAGCCTTTGTTGTTACATGGATAGAGCCTTTTGAAAAATTCTCATTCGCACCCGGGTGACATTTCCCGCACGTTATTGCTAAGTTCGCTTTACTAACTTTTGATTTTGGATCAGACGAAGGAAGAATTTCATGGAATCCATGGCAGCTTGCGCAATTTGCCGCCTCTTTACTACCGCCTTTTTCTGCAAGACCGTGATAACTATCGAAGAAGGATTTACTTCTTCCGGTTGGCAATCCAAATTTTTCAGACATCTTTACAGAACTGTGACACGGCGAACATACTTCCACTGAGACGTGTAGTTTTGAAACCGGCGAGTTCGGATCTTTCGGAGCGAGAATTTTATGTTCTCCATGACAATTCGTACACACGGGCGCAGATTGATTTCCTTTGAGAAACGACGTACCGTGAATGCTCTTTTTGTATGCTTTTTCAACATCAGCATGACAATGTCCGCAGGTATTTGGTATGTTTGCTTTGGTTACTTTTGAATCGGGATTATTCCCTTTTTGCATGTCATGACTTCCATGACAATCGATACAAATTGCTACTTTCGGATTTCCATTTTTTAATGCTTTACCATGAACACTTTCTTCGTATGACATTACAAAATTTGAAGTTGTTCCTGTTGATGACTCCTGTTTGCTATGACACGAAATACACATCTTTACTTTAACAAGTTTTACCGTAACGGAATCTTGTTGTGCAGCATTGGTCGGCATCAGAACCGAATGACATTTCAGACAGCTCGGAGCATTTTTATCATTTGATGCAAAGGCAACACCGTGAGCTGATTTTAAAAATTTCTCTTTCTCAGAATCATGACACGTTCCGCATGCGTTAACAATGTTCGAAGCATTGAATTTGGATCCCGGTACCTTTGGAGAAACAACATCATGTTTTCCATGACAGTCTTTACACATTTTGCTTTTATCTGTCCCATCAGAAATAACAGTTTTATGGAACGTGTGTTTGGCAATGTTTTTAGCATGACATGTTTTACATTGGACGGGTGTAATATTCTCTTTGTGTGGCACATTGTTCGGATCGAATCCCGTATGACACGTGGTACACGAGAACTTTTTATGCGGGGAGGAATCAAGGTGTTTTTCATTCACAAAAAGGGAAATTGTTTTCCCATTTTTGTCCATTGTTAAAGAATTATCAGAGTGACACGCTAAACATTCTTCTTTGGTTTGAGCAGGTAGTAACATGGAGAGGAAAAGAACAAAAAATAGAGAAGCAAAAACTTTCATCGAGAATAACCTTTCAAAAATCCTATTGTGGCCTTTATTAAGTGTTGAATTAATAATCAAACGAGTTTGACCATTAATTCAACAGCAAAGATTGTACCGTCAAATCTTCTTGAAAAATCGCTGTTTCAAGGGTATTTTAGTCTGATTTGGAGGATATTTTTCCAATTATAGGAAAATGTGGATTTCCTTTCAAAATTGAAAATATAATGAGAAGAATTGTACACTCGTCGGGAGTCGAACCCGAAACCTTCAGCTTCGGAGGCTGACGCTCTATCCAATTGAGCTACGAATGCGGGAAATTGTTGCTCGAATATAGCGGGATTTTCGGTGTTTATCAATTGATACTTTATACATGTATTTCATTTTTCTATGATTTAACCTAAAGTAATTCACTGTTCCGTTTTCAACAATTGAAGACCACAAATATATTCTCATCATACATCTTCACAACGAGCTATGGTTGAAAAATTGAGTCTGATATCTTCAACGTGGTCCATTGTTTTTAGAGAATAATAAAAAAAAGCGGGATGTTAGCCCCGCTTTTTCATAAGGAGGTTATTTTTTTGGTGCAGCTTTTTTTGCAGGGGTTGCTTTTTTCTTTGCCGGTGCTTTTTTCTCATTCATATCGCATTTTTTATCATCCATGCACTTGTTGCAATCGGCTTCTTTCATATCAACTTTTGCATGCATACCACATTTTTTATCTTTCGTGCACATTTTGCAATCTGTTTCTTTCATCTCTGCTTTTGAATGCATCTCACATTTCTTATCTTTTGTGCACATTTTGCAATCGGCTTCTTTCATGTCGGCTTTTGCGTGCATTGCGCATTTTTTATCTGCGGTGCAATGAGGGCAAGCCATTTCTTTTTTCTCTTCTACGGCTGGTGCGGCTACTGGGGTAGTTTCTTTCTTTTCCCCTGGAGCAGTAACTGCCGGAGTCGTCACTTTCTCTAATGCCGCCGGTGCAACCACTGTATCTTTTTTTACGGCTTCTTGCGCTGCAAGAATATTGCTAGCGGAAAGTGCGAAAATAAACACTAAACTGAAAACTAATCTTTTCATTGT
>JANXZD010000012.1 GCA_025355705.1 Bacteroidota bacterium
AAAAAAATACTGTGAAACTGCATACCTCTTAGCACCTTGGAGGGAAGAAACAATTGAGCTTTTAAGAGATATAAACAAAATGTTAGGGAACACTATGGAATCAATAAAATTGACCGCAGAACATAGTAACGTAGTTAAGACTAAGAGTGAATTATTTAGAAAATTAAAAACAGTATAAAATATTTGTCACAGAAAAATTAAATGCTTCCAATCCTTTTTACTTCTTCATTTGTATCAAAATTCCTTATAATTGCAAAACACTTAATCCAAAATTGTTTTATTTCAATATTGGTTTCTTTAGAATATTCTTCTGCCATTTTGTAGATAGACCTTTCAGCATCATCGATCGAATCGAATATTCCAACTTCTTTTCCCATATTGGTCTCTAATCCAAACAAATGGACTCTATATTTATCCATAATAACTCCTAGTAAAAATGAAATATTAATTTCAAATCTCAATTAGTCTTTGTCCTTCTTTTAATAATCGTTGTAGTTCATCCTCCGTTCTTCCTTCTGCATAAATCCGTATCATTGGTTCGGTCTGTGACGCACGAATAAGCAACCATCTGGAATCTCCAAATAAATATTTTATTCCGTTCAATGTATCTTTGTCGTACAATTTTCGAACTTTTTGAATAAAAAATTCTTCTAAATTTTTTGACGGTTTAAAGTGTTCGCATCGATTAAATATTTCTTCCCGATCCATTGTTCCGGCAGGAATGTCAATTCTTTTGTAATGTATCTCACTGACTATTTGTTTGATGTTGTTCCAGATTTCATGCAACGATTTTCCGCTCATCGCAAGCAGTTCGCAAAACAACAATCCCGACAAAATTCCGTCCCGTTCCGGTAAATGTCCTTGAATGCCAAAACCAGCACTCTCTTCCACTCCAAGCAGAAAATCCGTCTTCAACATAAGATCGGCGATGTTTTGGAAACTGACATTCACTTCATAAAAAGGAAGATTCCACCGTTCGGCAAGTACCCGCACTTTATCAGTAACGGGAACAGACTTGATAATTGCACCGCGCATTTTTTTGTATTCATGCAAATGCCATAACAATAGTAGAATAGTCCGTTGAACAGATATCCATTTCCCATCTTCAAAACAAATTGCACAGCGATCACCGTCTCCGTCAGTTGCTATTCCAAGAATGGCATCTGTCGAACTCACATTATACAACAGCGGCTCAAGGTTTTTTTCGATCGGTTCAGGTTTGCGGTCGTAAAAATTCGGTTCTGGTGCACCAAAAATCGTCTGGGCTCTCCATCCGAGCGGAACGAGAATATCTTCAAGAATCATTTGTCCCGCTCCGCCCATAGAATCGATGATGACACTTGGTGTATTTGCCGGGTTTTCAGCAAAGGATCGTATGGCAGAGAAATTGACAATTGATTGGAGATGGTAAACATAATCTGGAAGTAAATTCCTTTGCAAAATATAGACGTCATTCCGTGTTCCGTCAATCTCATCGCGAAGAAAATCCTTCACTTTGCGGGTCTCTTCAACAATGAACGGACCGCCATAAGCTGCTTTGAATTTTACACCATTGTATGTGGCTGCATTGTGACTTGCAGTGACCATTATTCCTGCGGAACAGTTCAAATGTTTCACGGAAAATGATAGAACGGGGGTCGGGATAATAGATTGAGAAAGGATTGTGGAAATATTATTCCCGGAAAGAATTTGTGCAAATACTTCTGCGTAATGATCGGAATCTTTCCTTCCATCAAACCCGACAACAACTAATTTGGAAAACTGGCTGTTTGAGTGAAGATAACGGACAAATGCTTCGGCAACTCTGATCAGGTTTTCTTCGTTGAATACTTCACCGGTAAGCGCACGCCATCCGTCATTGCCAAATTTAATTTGAGATAGCATAACTAGAACTTCATTGAAAATATCAGTCCCGGAGTACTATTGATCACGCCAAGGGAAATATTTGATTGAATTTTATTCGATTCATACTGCTCGTGATAATGATGAACAACTTGTTCGCCGCAAAGATATCCAATAACACCTCCTACAAAGATATCAGAAGCCCAATGGGTATGTTCTATCATTCTCGTAACGGCAACTGTTGAAGCAATAGTATATACGATTGGAGGGACAAGAGAATATTCCCCATATTCTTCGGCAATGACTGCTGCCATTGCAAATGCAGAAGCAGTATGACCCGATGGAAATGCATCATGCTGAGCAACAGATTCAAATCGTTGATCAAAAAATCCTTTCATTCCATACCATTTGCCACCGTGTTTGTGTGAAAATTCATATGATGCCTGGGGGCGTTCACGGCTAAAAACTATTTTGCCGATCCTAATCCATACGCCGGACGTGATCAACGCTTCAGAAAGTAACAATGTTGTTTGTTGCGCTTTCTTATCGTTGCAAATTAGACTATACGCGCCAAAAACACCCGTTGCTATAATTCCCCTCCCTCCACCGATCTCCGTTATTTGCGGACTGCTTCGGCGAATTAGTTTATTTTTCTTCCCTAAAGGGCTGAAAACATTGTCAATTTTTTGGTCATAATAAATTAATGTACCGGTAATGACAACTCCTGCTCCAAAATACAAAAGTTGTTCGTTCGTCATAGAAAATGGGGCTTTAGCTTGCTCTGAAAGATTTTGTCCAAGGCTTCGAAAGAAATTATATTTTACTGTAGGTTGAGAATTCTCAACGAGAGAAGTTTTCGTCAATATTGAGTCCGATTGAATGGCGGATGTATCAGTAAGGGCACTCCCAAAAAGTTCGACATTCAAACTGACAAGAAAGAATATCACCGCAAAAATATTTTTCATAAGTGCCAAATAAATTTTATCCCTGGCGTAGTCCTGTCTAAAACTGCAAGGCTAATTTCCGGTCGTAAAACTGATGAAACACCATTATCAAATTGTTTTAGATGTCTTCCGGAAACCACCTTTGCAAAAGAATATCCGATAGCAATTCCTAAAGGATAATCGCTCCACCAATGAATTCCTTGACCAACCATTGCCAATCCGATACAACCAATCGCAGGATAACCAATATAGGGAATCCATTTTTGCTCAGGATAATTATCCATAATCACCGTCAATGTTGCTGTCGCCGTTGCAAGATGTCCTGTAGGAAAAGCATCATATTTAGGAACATGTTTAATATAATCAATCTGGTTTGGGAAAAATCTCCAGATTCCTGTAGGACTCGTTGCAAGAATCGGTGTTTCTCGTCCGGTTATATGTTTTAGAGTTTGGATGACCGCTCCGCATGTTAGTATCACTTCTACCGTTTGAGAAGCGGTTTGTAAAGATTTATTGTTATCAGTGCATAAGCCATGGATTGCAAAAATACCGGCAATACCAAACTGAAACCATCCTTGCCCCATAAATTCTGAATATTCTGAAAATTTTCTAAAAGCATAGTCTTTTTCATATATTTTTCTGACGGCGATATATGAATCATGATCTGTTACAATAAGACCGGCGGTGACAACTGCAATACCGGCATACAACGGAATTTTATCTAGAGAAAATTCTCGATTATACCATCCTGTCCATGTCCCCGGCATATTGACGATTGGATCTTTCCAACTTGGACGAGGAATTTCTGATGGAACATTTCTTTGCACTAAAAGCGAATCAGTATATAAAGAAAATGGTTTAGTCAAAACTTCAGACTGAAACGATTGAGTGAAGCAGAGTGAAAAAAAAAA
>JANXZD010000060.1 GCA_025355705.1 Bacteroidota bacterium
GCACCATTGATAATGAACGTACCACGATCGGTCATATACGGAAGGTTACCGAGATATACGGTATCCTCTATCGTGTCTGTATATCCTTCGCCGTTCTCCGCTTTTTGTGAGAGCCGCAACTTTGCTTTAAGAGGAACTGCATATGTCAGTCCTCGCTCCTGACATTCGCGAACGGTATATTTCGCCTTCTCCACATAATATTCAACAAATTCTAAAAGAAAATTTTCTCTCGAATCAGTGATCGGAAAGTTTTGAAGAAATACCTGCTGCAAACCTCTACTCTTACGTTTGGCTGGGGAAATTTTTTCTTGAAGAAAATGTTCAAATGATTCCATCTGCACATTCAGCAGATCGGGATATTCGACGACTTCATTAATTGTTCCAAAACTATGACGACCGGTTTTCGTATCGAGATGCAATCGGGATTGGCTTTTCAAGTCAATCACTCCTTCAGGCGTACCTGATAATGATGTTGGTTATTGGTAATGATTGTTCAACGCAAAGCGATGAACAAAACGAAATTTTTTTGAGAATCAAACAACATGGAGCGTTACGACAAAAGAATACACAAGCCGACGTCTCGTTTTTCTAAAAACGAAACCATCGGCTTGGTAAAGTTCACTATTCAATTGAATTTTTTATATGCAACATTCCAGAGTAATGAAAAAGTTTATAGAAGAATTACTTCAACGCAACTTTTGCGCCTGCTTCTTCGAGCTTCTTTTTCAATGCATCTGCATCTGCTTTGCTAAGACCTTCTTTAACAACTTTCGGTGCACCATCAACAAGATCTTTTGCTTCTTTCAAACCAAGACCTGTTGCTTCACGAACAACTTTGATAACGTTGATCTTTTGTGCGCCGCTCTCGGTCAATTCAACAGAAAATTCGGTCTGCGCTTCAGCTGCCGGTGCTCCGCCAGCTGCTGGTGCTGCTGCCATCATAACCGGTGCCGCTGCTGAAACTCCAAATTTTTCTTCGAGTGCTTTCTTGAGTTCTACGGCTTCAAGAAGGGTGAGTTTTTCAATCTTTTCTACTAATTCTGCTACTATTGACATTGTTGTATCTCCTTATTTCTAAATTATGTTTTTTAAATTCTTATTCCATCAGGAAACTGCGTTACGCGGCTTTTTTCTTTTCAATAGCATCGAGCACTCCAACAACATCACGAATCACTGCGTTCAACGTGCCAACAACGCCTGAGATCGGTGAATTAAGTGAACCAAGAATTCCAGCAATAATTTCTGGACGCGATGGCAAGGCAGCAAGTTCCTTTAATTTGGAACCTTCATACACTTGTTTTTCAACGACACAAACCTTTACTGAAAATTTTTCGTTTTTCTCTTTGAACTTTTGAATGATCTTAGCCGGTGCAGCGGCGTCACTGTACGCAAACGCAATACCGGTCGGTCCGACAAGTTTATCTAACACCTTATCGTAACCGGAAACATTTTGCAATGCTTTTTTTGCGTACGTATTTTTAACGACCCTATATTCAATACCGGATTTTCGGAACTCATTGCGCAACTGATTGATTTGCTCAACAGTAATTCCGGAAAAATCAGTAAAGAACATTCCTTGTGCCTTGGAGACCATCTCCTGAATTTCGGCTACTTGTTGTTCTTTTTCTGATTTAATCATAGTTGTTATCTTTTTTCTTGATACAATGAGAAGCCCTCGATTTTTTCACGAGGCATCCTATCAGTTTTTTAATTTATGAGTGCGTAAATTCTTTTTTATTTTGACTGAACGATTGTTCGATCGATCTGAACACCAGGTCCCATCGTTGACGAAATGAAAATACTTTTTACATATTGACCTTTCGACGTCGAAGGTTTCAACTTCCCAACTGTTGCAAGAAATGCTTTTACATTATCTACAAGCTTTTCTTTATCGAAGTTTACTTTGCCAATTGTCGCATGAAGAACACCTGCTTTGTCAACTCTGAATTCGATCTTTCCTGCTTTTACTTCTTTCACAGCGGTCGCAACATCAAGTGTTACTGTTCCGCTTTTCGGGTTGGGCATCAATCCACGCGGTCCGAGGATTTTCCCAAGCTTACCGACTTCAACCATCACATCAGGAGTAGCAATAATTACATCAATATCAGCCCATCCGGTTTTGATTTTTTCAACATATTCTTCAAGACCGGCATAATCTGCTCCAGCAGCTTTTGCTTCAGCATCCTTTGGTGATCTCGCCATAACCAACACTCGAACGGATTTACCAATACCATGCGGAAGTGCAACTGTTCCACGAACTGCTTGATCCGCCTTTTTAGGATCGACACCAAGACGAACAGCAATATCAACTGCTTCGCTGAACTTTGCCGAAGCAACGTCTTTTACAATTCCAACCGCTTCTTCAACAGAATAGATCTTTTTGATGTCGAATTTTTTTAAAGCATTTTTATATTTTTTACCTTGAGCCATTAGTTCTCCTTTGTGGTCCAAACGTTATATGCAAGATATAACTCCCACTATTATTACATAATAGATGATTAACCTTCGACTGTAATTCCTAAACTTTTTGCCGTTCCTTCGATCATGCTCATTGCAGCAACAACATCGGTAGTATTTAAATCCGGCATTTTCATCGTTGCAATTTCTTTCAACTGAGCTTTTGTTACTTTACCAACTTTATTCCGATTTGGCTCACCAGACCCTTTTTGAACTTTTGCTGCTTTAATCAATAACACAGCCGCGGGAGGTGTTTTTGTGATAAATGTGAATGATTTATCCGAAAAAACAGTGATAACAACCGGAATAATTAGTCCCGCTTGTGATTGAGTTCTTGCATTAAACTGTTTGCAAAACTCCATAATATTCACACCTTTTTGGCCGAGTGCCGGTCCAATAGGAGGTGCTGGATTAGCCTGTCCTGCAGGAATTTGCAACTTAATAAAACCAACTACCTTTTTTGCCATAATTTTCTCTTCTAACTAATTAAATTATTAAATTATTTTTCAATCTCGACCTGACTAAAATCAAGTTCAATCGGAGTTTTTCTGCCAAAGATGCTAACCATAACCTTTAGACGTAATTTTTCTTCATTTATTTCCTGTACAAATCCTGAAAAATTATGAAATTGTCCACTGATGATTTTAACGGGTTCGCCAATGTGAAAAGGAATCTCCATTCGCTCTATTTCTGATCCATCTTCTTTTTTCTCTTCTATCTTTCCAATCAAACGCTTTACTTCGTCTGGTTGCAACGGCACAGGACGATCTTTTGTTCCAACAAAACTCAGAACTGAGGGGGTATTAAGAATAAGATGCTTTGACTTCTCGTCAAGTATAGCTTCAACTAAAATATATCCAGGGAAAAAATTCTTAGTCTTACTTTTCTTTTTTCCATCTTTAACTTCAAAGATTTTTTCTGCCGGAATGAGAATTCTGGTTATTTTTTCTTGCAAGCCAAGCTCTTTTGCTTCATTTTCCATTGCAAGCTTTACTTTATTCTCGTGTCCCGAGTAGGTACGAACAACATACCATCTATGTAAAACGGCTGTTTCCACCTAAAAAAGTCCCTTTATTGCTTGACTAACAATGGTGTCTACGACATAGACAAAAATTGCGATAACTCCGCAAACGCTTAGAACAACAAGAGTAGATTCCTGTAATTCTTTTTGTGTCGGCCAAGTTACTTTACCCATCTCTTTATAGACGTCGGTAAAGAAGTTGATAATTTTTTCTTTCATATTAACCTTAACGCTTCTGCACGGGAGGAGGGACTCGAACCCCCAACCAACGGTTTTGGAGACCGCTACTCTACCAATTGAGCTACACCCGTACGAAATTTACTTGGTTTCTTTGTGAATTGTGTGTTTGATGCAGCGGGAACAGTATTTTTTATACTCAACACGATTTGTTTGTTTCTTTTTATTCTTCGTGGTTGAATAGTTTCTTTCCTTGCAAACGGTACATTCGAGGGTAATTATATCTCTCATACTTCATTCCTTATCTAAAAATAACATTTTTGGAGCGGAAGACGGGACTCGAACCCGCGACCAACAGCTTGGAAGGCTGTGACTCTACCAACTGAGTTACTTCCGCAATTCATTGGTACCATCATCAAAACCACACTCAAAACCTCTTAGCAGAGCTTGCGACCGGGATTGAACCGGTGACCTCGTCCTTACCAAGGACGTGCTCTACCAACTGAGCTACGCAAGCAGATTTTGCGTTGTGGGTAGGGAAGGATTCGAACCTCCGAAGCCCGAGGGCGACAGATTTACAGTCTGTTGCGTTTAACCACTTCGCTACCTACCCTTACCAAATTTCTATGGAGCTGGCAAGGGGATTTGAACCCCTGACCTGCTGATTACAAATCAGCTGCTCTACCAACTGAGCTACGCCAGCACAAAAATATTTCAAAGACTTAAAAATTTGCGAAATTCAATAATATTGATTTTCGCTAAGAATGCATTGTGGTGGAGTTAACAAATATATACTTTTTTCCTACAAAGTCAACTCATTTAGCGTTAAAATTTGCTAACCTGCATTTGAAATGAAGAACTGATTTCCATGGCTTTTTGACGATATAAATTAGCCAAACTGTCCTTATGGAAAATCCGCTCATATATTTCTCGCCTTAATAACCCTTCAATGGTTAATTTTTTAATCTGCTGAGAATAAACATCTGTACTAGAGAAATTTCGAAATTGAATTGTTGGAAAAGGAGCTGCCTGATACACTGAGTCCCTCGTCAATCGAAACAAAAGACCCTCCGGA
>JANXZD010000093.1 GCA_025355705.1 Bacteroidota bacterium
AATAACACGCGCAGAATCACCGATCATATAAATTCCATTCTCAACCACTGATCGTTCACCAAAGTAGATATTACCCGTTCCATAGACCGGAAGTTTTAACAACGCAGGAAGAGGATCGTGAATGAACAATTTTCTAAACGCCCGATTCTTTTCCAATAATTCATTGAGCGCATTTTTAGGATCAAGCTGGTTGATATTTTTATCCGAAAGAAAACAAAGTGTTACGTCATGATCACTTACGCAGTTCACCCCGCAATAGATCCCGTTCGATGAAAAGATCTGTATCTCATTTTCAGCAACTCCGTTCAGCATCTCTTTTGGAACATGATATTTTATTCCACTATATCCTGAACTGGATAAAGCGAATGATCGTTGTAATGATTTGTCAATGATGTTCTGTCTCCCATACGCGCCGATAACATTATAGGCAGCGTACGTTTCGATTCCTTTGTTGGTTTTGCAAAGGATCTCATAGAAATTATTGACACGCCTCATCGAGACAACTTCCGCCGGTTGCACTACGGTTGCGCCTAAGGATTTTGCTTTCTTTAATAATAGTTGATCGAGCAACGATCGTTTAAGTGCAAAACCTTCAAAACCAAGAGAATGTTTCGCTGCCGAACCGTTTTCAGGAATGAAACAAAATTGTGTAACGCGATTTGGTTTGAGAGAAAGGAATTCCTCGAACAGACCGAATGACTTTAGTGCAGAGGTTACTTCATGCGATAAGAATTCGCCGCACAACACTTCTCGCGGAAAGGTTTTCTTTTCAATGACAGCAACGGTCATCCCTTTGTGTGCAAGCGAGATCGCTGCACTTGAGCCTGCAGGACCTCCTCCGATGATCACTATGTCAAAATGTTTAATAATGGTTCAATTCCAGTGTTTATATTTCTATGACCACAAGCCAGCGAAAAGCCCAGGTTCGTTTGATGGTAAAATGTTCAAATGAACATTGATTCAATATACGCAGTAGTTCATTCTTCGTGAATCCACGCTGAACGGATAACGGAGCATCGTGTTTCACCATTCCGCTCCGTGAAAATAATAACGTAAGAATTTTAATTCCAATCAAGGCGAATGTGGAGCGGCGCAGATCGTTGAGGATGATACCATGACGCGCAATCTTCGAGAATGATCGTATCATTCGCACGATCTGTTCTTCAGTAAAATGATGAAGGAATAATGATGCATGAACAACATCAAACGATTGTTCTTTGAATGGAATTTCCGCCGCATCGCCGCAAACAACACACCATTCTGAATGTTTTATGAGATACAAGCACGTTCGCGGATTTTTATCTAACGCTGTTATTGAGTATTGATCACTTCCGTTTTCAAAAACATCTGCCCCACCGGCACCGGCATCAAGCACCGTCAATTGGTGAACCAAAGATTTTCTTTTTCGCAGAATTCGAAATCCTTTATGCGTTGTCGCTTTCCCGCCGAGAAGAATGTTGATCGTTTTCAACTCTCGAAGTGCGCTGTCGATCCGTTCATCCTGGATTGAAAAATCATCCATTATTTCCGAATCGTCCCTTCGCTCCATTATTTTTTGACCTTGAGAATGGCTACTTCCATTGTTAAACCGGGACCGAATGCAACTGCGCAGACGAGCTCATCATTCTTCAACGCGGAATTTTGCATCAGTTCTCTCAATACGAATAGGATCGATGCCGATGAGAGATTACCGTAGTTCTTTAATATTGTTCGTGAAGGGATCATTTTCTTATCGGAGATATTCATTCCATTTTGGAGAGAATCGAGAATTGCTCGTCCGCCCGGATGCAATGCCCAATGTGTGATCAGATCTGGAGAAAGATTTTGTTGTGAGAGAATATTTTTTAATACCGGTGCGGCATTGTTCAGAATGATCTTCGGAAGTTCGGAAGAGAGGATCATTTCGAATCCGGAATTGCCAATCTTCCATCCCATGTATTCTGCGGAATCTTTGAAGAGATACGATGACGTTGAGATCAGTTCCAGACCATTCGTTGTCGATTGTAAATTATCGAACAATGCGGCAGCACATCCATCGGCAAAGATCATGTTGGCAAGAATATTGTCGCGCGTTGGTTCTGTTTGAAGATGAAGAGAGCAGAGTTCGACACTGACGAGAAGTGTTTTTCCATTTGCGTTGCGAAGCTGCGACATTGATTCGAGTACTGTATTGAATCCGATCAGCGAGGCAGCGCAGCCCATAAATCCAATGTTCGTCCGTTTGACGGAGGTTGGAAATTTAAAACGATCAATCAAATAATAATCCAATCCCGGTGCAAAAAATCCTGTGCAGGAAATTGTGATCAATCGTTCGACGTCATTTGGATCGATATTGTTTTTTGCAATGATCTCGGCAACAGCGTTACCGGTCAACTCTTTTGACCACCGTTCATATTCTGTCATTCGCGTTTTCGTATCGGGGGAGATATAACCGCTGGAATTAGAATAGAATTTTTTCTCTGCACCCAATTCTCCATCCGGTATAACGAAATACCTCGTGGAAATTCCCGAATGATGCGAGGCCATATCAATCATCCGTCCGGTTACCGGCGTTACTGCCATACGCTTTTTCAGTTCTTCCGTAGCAAGGGATTGATCAACTTTGTACGGCGGTGAAGCGGTGGTGATGTCGATCAGCATAAGCTTTCCTTGATGATTGTCGGTTTAAGATATGACCGTCACCTTGAAGATGATGGTCATATAGAATACAGGTCTCTTTAATGTAAGGTACTTCATAGCATGAAACAATTTGTTCCGTCATCGCCTTTTTCACTCCTTTTTGATTTGTGTCTATAAATAAAAGTTTTCTTAAACACGCCAAATCAATCTCATGCCGGACGGGGCCGAGGCATAGTTATTGAGAATTATCACACTTTGATTTCGCTCAGTGTCACAATTCTCAATAAAAAATAGATTGTTATGCCGGTGTGAGAGAGTCAGTTTTTTATCGTATCTTACATGTATTGAATCACCGAAAAAGAAGAGGAGTGTCTTATGGCAGACCAACAAACGATCGAATTACGCTGCAGTAAAAATCCTGACGGAAAATATAACGCCAGAACATTTGTGAACGGAAAAGAACTGAAAGCGAAGGAGTTCAACGTCAACCGCGGTGACCAATTTTCTTTGGTACTGGTGTATCATCAAATAAAGAAACAGTACGCGACAGGAGTGGTGCAGATCAAAGGATTGGATAAGAACGCCGAACACAACATTCTTCATTCCGAGCTATAATATTGTTTATTGTCATTTCGAACCCGCTTTAGCGGGTGAGAAATCTTGTTTTTGGTATCAACAATAAGATTGAGATTCCTCACTCGACCCGTTGGGTCTTCGTTCGGAATGACATTGAGGTAAGATTTCAGAGGTTGTATAAGATACCGGTAGAATTGAATACAGAATTATTCATTTCCCGGAGGATTGTAATTGCCGACAAGATCCGATTCGATCTTCTGGCGTTTTTTCTTATCCTCTTCAGGAAAAATGCAGATGCAGTTCGCTTCAAAACGGCTCAGCATTGGGTCGCGTGGATGATCGAATTGTTTTGCAAGATTATCGGTCTCACCAACGTATAATTTCTGGTGGATAACCTTATTCATCTCATCGGTGGTGCGGTTCGTAATGAAATAGACCGCGCCGATCTCTTTGAATAACGTTGTGATTGGTTGTATCAGAAAACTGTATTTCTTTCCCGATTCCCCGATTAATGAAATTTGTGACATTGTGCTTTCCTTGTTCTAAAAATTACTATCATACAGTATCATCATATTCACCTCCAAATCCAATCAATTGCGTATTATATTCTCTTAATGATAATAGTACAACACAAAAACCCGAATTGACCAGATTTCGGGTTTTTGTGGATATATGATGGGATAGATGAGGAAATATTTGTTAGTTCGTATTTTCGCTCAGTAATTGGTCACGCATTCGAAGCGATGCTAGTTTGAAAAAACTCTCGTCAGTTGCCGTCGCTAAAGTATTCTCGTTTGAATACCATTCAGGATTTCCGCAGATGGACATTGCAATGTATGCTTTGTATCGCATTGTGCCGGATGGATGTTTCTGCCACAGAGTATTCATGACATTCACCATTTCCGAAACATCTGCTGCGGGATAACGCATTTTCATCTGAGCAGTGACGCGCATTGCAGATTCGACCACGCCGGGATTTGTTGAATGCATACTGGAGAGTAAATTCTTGGTTGCATAAGCAATCTTTTTTTCTTCAGTATCGAATTTCTTTGCAGGTTCTGCTGCGTTGATGCATTGTATTACCATCATCGCTATTGCAGTCATCATTGCTATTCTTGTTTTCATGACATCCTCCGTTGGTTCATTTCTGTTGTGGGCTTGTTATTTGTATGGCATCGTTTACGGCAGAAAATTCTGCAGAGTTGTGTCGGTTGCGTCAGGATTTGTAAAAAGATGTCATGAACAAACAGTAAACTATCAAATCACAACGGTACTATAAAACAAAAAGCCGTCACGAGGACGGCTTTTTGAATTTCGCTCTTCTATAAATTGCAAAAGAGTTATTTCTTTTTTACTTCCGATGAGCTGACGGCTTCTTTCTTCGGGGATTCCTTATCCATTTTTTCTTTGATCACCATTGCAAGAAGTGTGTTGACCAACGATCCGCCTCCGTCAATGGACCCGCCGCCCCCCGCAATGATCTCCGGAACAAGTTTCTGTCCGCTGGTACTGAGTGCGCGTGCAACTTCGATGGCTGCGTAATTTCCGGATTCCATCGATTGGATCTTCATCTTGATGACATCCGCTTCGGACATACCGACCGCTTTGATCTTCTCACCTTCAGCGGCGCCGACCGTTTTTAACACCATCGCATCGGCATCGGCGTTGACCGTTTTGGATTTCGCTTCACCTTCCGCTTTTTTCACAGCAGCTTGCGCTTCGTATTCGTTGATCTGAACTTTCCGTTCCGCATCAACAACACGCGCCTGTGTATCGGCAAGTGCTTTTGCCTGCTGAAGGTCTTTGCGGACACCTTCGGCTTCGCGCTGAGTTTGATATGTCACTTTTTCCTGCTCGGCAATTTTCCTGTCGGTCAATGTCTTCATCAGATCTTCCGGAGGAACGATATCACCGATGAGCGTATCGACTGCGCCGACGTTGTAATCCTGCAATGCTTTCGATATGCTCTGCCGCGCATCTTCCTGTCGCTCTTTTCTTTTTTTCAGGAATTCAATGACGTCAGAACCCTGCGCAGCATTCCTGAAATAATTTCCGATCGTCGGCTCGAGTACCTGTGTGACAAGATTCGCAACACTGCCAAACCGTGCGATCACTTTGGGCGCATCGGTGCGCGGAATATGGATGATCTGACTGACATCAAGATTGAACTTGAACCCGTCCGATGAACGGACAGTGATGGTGGAAAGTTTTTCATCGAGCTTATGTGCTTCCGTTTTTCCGGTCGCCCAGTTCAACACAACGTTCGCCGTTGGTACAATTTCTACTTTGTGAGTGAAAGGATTGATCGGATATTTTCCCGGATCGAGCGGATCGACCCAGACACCTTTTTGTCCTTTAATGACAAGATTGCCATGTTTGAACGCTTCACCCGTAACATCGATCCCTTTTTCGCCGACATAGGCAATAACAACACCGACATTTGCGATCGGAACAGTCGTCATATCCATTGTTTCCACCGTTGCGAAACGGGGATTGATGAAGTACCGTCCTGCAAGCATCACCTGTTCCTGCAATCCTTTGAACCCCCCGCTGTCGATGAACGCCTGTGCATCCTGGAACATATTATGTCCCGGAACTTCTTTTCCCGCGATCTCATCTTTAACGAGAGATTTTCCCTCTTTTGTTGTCACCACACCGACCTTGTTATCTTCGATCTCCAGCACTTTTTCTTCCACAACAGAAAAAATTGCCGAATTGATGCGGTACGTTCCGGGAGGAATGATGGTGATCTGCGGACCGCGCTCTCCGCCGTTGGCTAAAAATGCCCGCGCATTCTGAAATGAATCACACTCAACGCGCCGTGCAAGAACGTGTCCGTCGGTCAACGGTTTTCCGTCTTTCGATTCCACGATACCGATGAATCCTTCACGGATGGTTTTGAATTTTTCGATCATAATATCATACTGCCATGGCCAGAGAAGCATGTGCAGTCCCGGGGCGAGTGTATCCGCCTGATATCCCGCTTCGCCGTTCATTGCAATGATCGCACCGTCCGGAAGCGTGCGGAATTTTCCGACGATGACGAATCGCTTGTTCACAACGCCGATGGAATCGTTCGGGATGATGATGATACCGAAGATCCGCAGCACAAGTTTATACGAAACGATCAAACCGGCAAACAGACCGAGTCACCAGTAAGAACTGAGAAGATCCAAGATGTTCATAATGCTCTCCAAGATAGGATGAATTCAGAAAGAGGAATTTCTTTCCGTAGAACTATAACAAAGATACGGAGGATTGTTCTCCGGGTTTATAAAAATATTATAAAATTATTTGGTCGTTGTTGGGAACTAATTTTATCCGGTATTGAATTTATCGGAATTTTGAGGCTTTTGAAATTACAGCGGACAGTGTTGTCTTTTTCTTTCTAAGAATAAACCAAACCGCCACAGTGCAAAGAACGCAAATAAATGAAGTGTCATTACAGGGAGTGACGCGTTTCGCGTCACGACGAAACAATCTGCTTGCGCAGAGGGAAAATATAAAAACCCCGTCATGCTGACGGATGTCAGCATCTTTCAAAAAAACTTTGTCA
>JANXZD010000103.1 GCA_025355705.1 Bacteroidota bacterium
GAATTGATAATTCTGATTATAGATCACTTGTACGGTTCGCGCTGTGATCAACAGATCGTTCAAATCGGTCCCCATTAAAAGTGCGATAGAGAAACGTTTGATCGAACCATCAGTGTTTTTTTTCTTTAGAGAAATCTTACCGGTCCCATATAAAAAATTGATGTCGGTAAGGTTTGGTATTGTGTCATTGAATCCATTTTCAAGAATCCCCCACACCACCTGATCATCTCTGAATTTTATTGTCGTCCATTGCCAGCTTTTGAATGCTGTCAATCCAATTTGATCAGACTCATCAAGGTCAGTCAATTCAAAATGCGGTTCTCCTGGATATAACGGATCCAATGTACCATCTATTTTTCTCTTCCCTGCAGTTGGAACTCCGTCTGATTCTCCTTCATCTTGTGTATTGGGAACACCATCGATTCCTACGTCATCATACAACGGATTCCAATCATGATCGTTATCAACTCCATCCGTTTGACTTTCGTCGAAATTACCAGTACCAAGAGCATTAGGAATTCCATCAGCATCATTATCTTTCCCGTCATTAGGGTTCCCGGGACTTTCAAGAAATTTACATCCATTATAATGAGTCGGTAAATTCAAATATCCTTTACCATCATAATCCCACAAATAGACAAGACTTCGAGAGAACAAAGGAACAGGAATCCCTGTCCCTTTCGTAATCGTATCAAATGGAGAGATGAAAAATCCTAAGTCATCCGTATTTTCAGCACCGCCTGCCCCTCCAACATCCACATCGCCATACATTCCAAAATATACCTGGTCAAGATCCTTCTCAGAATAATTTTGAGCGGTGTAAATAAAAAAGATACAATTCTGAGCCAATGAATTACTCCATTGCAACGCACGCGCTTCTAATTTTACACCAAGTCCTCGAATGGAAGAATCCGACGGCATCGGAATGTACGAGAACTCATTATTATTCTTATCGTCCATACCCCACAGTACTTCAAGATCCGCATTCGGAACATCTTGTCGCAAATATCCCGGCCACACATATTGGCCTTTGGAAGCATTATACCACGATTGAGGCCAGCTGTCCGGTTTGCCATCGCGTGGGGCAAGATCTGAAGCCGGGTTAGAAGCCATTACCAGAGAACCTTGCTGCACATATTCAGGAAGAGGACGCCATCCAAATATTTTTTGTGAATCAAACGGATTAAAATCTTTTGCCTGAGAATCATTGATTGCATCAGAGGAAATTTTAACAGTATCACCTTTTGAGTCAACAACCTTTGCTGCAACGAATGGTGCAAACTGATAAATATCTCCGAGTTTGTGCCACACCATATTGTTCACGTTACGGATCAATCCATCGCCGGGAGCGATTCCGCCATAATCGTAAATATTACCTACGATCTGATTTCCGTTCATCAAAAAATATTTCGCATCAGTGAAGATATCAGCCGATTTATTCAAACGAGCATTCACATCGTTCTTCAATTGTTCAAATCGCGTAGGGACCACCTGCGAAGTCCGTTTCATTTCCTGCGCACGCAATGCACGAGACAATCGATCAGTTTCAACAAATCGTGGATCTTTTTGCTGAGCGACCAATACAATCCCGGCAAAAATGATGAAGAGAATACAATTGGTGATACTGTTTTTTTTCATATTAATAAACCTGAAAATCAATATTAAAAGTTCAATGAAACGCCAAAACGAACTTCTCGCGGTGGTGAATATGATGTAGGATTATTGTAATAGTCAGCCATTGAATGCACGCCATTGATAACCCCAAAGTTTTTGTCGATCACTGCTCCTTCTCCCCGTTGCGGAGCCAGCGTGTAGGTCGATCTTCCTGTATCATCGAAAACATTCACTTCATTAAGTCTGTCGAAGAGATTATAAATCTTAACAAATATTCCGAATTCATATCCATCAAAACCAAATACTTTATCTGCAAACAGATCGACAGACATTTGCATCGGTTTTCGTCCTGCATTTCGTTCTAATGTTACTTGATTATCACTAACAAAAGGAGTGTATGGAAGTCCTGTCCCAAGTTTTGCTATGACACCAAGATTCCAATTGTTTTGATCACTAATTGTGAATGTACCATTCAACGTATGTTCTTGATCCCAATCCAGAGGAACGACAACTTTTTCACTTTCACGTCCGGATTGTTGATCTAGAAAGAAAGCATCGGCACTCACATCATTTCCTTCCGCGATCTGCAATGTATAATCAATTGAAGCAGAGAACATATCCGATGATGATCTTCGTTTGATCAATGCAAAGGTGAATCCCTTAATGTTTGCATAATCCTTATTGACATACATACTGAAAGTTTTTGAACCTGAAATACGAATTGTTTGAACAGCAAAAAGATCTCTCACATCTTTGAAGAAACCTGTCACAGTGAACGCAAGGTTATCGGTTAATTGTTGCTGTAATCCAACTTCATACGTAATTGTCTGTTCCGGTCTAAGGTTTGCATTCCCAAATGTTGTGGCGCTCGTATTCACATTGAACTTAAAATCGGGATTCGTGTACAGTCTGCGCAATTGCGGCATCTGATAGAAATGTCCGTAGGAAAAATGGATGATGCCTCGATCGGTAACAGGATACGAAACACCAAGACGCGGACTGATCATTGATTTTGAAGAAGCATCGGCTTTTTCTCCTTCGGGGAAAAAAATATCTTTGATATATTTTGCGTTTGCTGTAAAATAATCAAATCTCAATCCAAGGTTGAGAACGATACTTTCAAATTCCATTTTATCTTGAAGGTACCCTGAATATTGACTCGGGAAACGTGCGTAGGAATCGTTTTTATAATCAGATGGCGAAGGAATTGTTGGAACCTTGAAATTTCCTGTATCACGAAGTACAGTGAAACTATGTTGAAACATCTGCGGAAAACGTGCCTCAATTCCCGTTTTCATTTCATTGCGTGCAGAGAGAACTGACGAAAGGTCGATCTTGGCGGAATATGTTTCAGCTTTCTGATCGAACCGATCATTTCCTGATCCGCCAAAATAAAATGTTGTGCCAATAGGACGATTCAAATTTTCAGTCGGTTCATAACTGTAATATCCAAGATCTCTGAATCGATATTGTTGATAAATATTTCTGCTGTATGCGCCTTTTATTCTTACTGTTGTTTCACCCCCATAGACATCAGAAAATTCAAACGCGTGAAGAATATCGTTCTCAAAATTATTGTACGTACCGTCCGGATTATACTTAAAGATGTGACTATACCCTTGATATCGCGCTTCATTGAAGACAACATCATAACCAATCTTACTTGTTCCACTCAGCTTTACCGAAAATCTATTGGTCACTGTCCACGATTCATTGGAATTCATTGGAACAATTTTATTATCCCCGTTCATCGGAATATCCCATCGATCCGATGTAAAATCTGGTCTATCAGAAGGAAGATGTTCACGTTTGCCAAACAGCCATCCATTTTCATCATTAAATCTCACTGATGAAAAGAATGAAATAACTCCTCCCGAAAATGGAAGCGGCCCGCCAAGAGTACCTTCTGTAACATAGTGGCTTACGGGATCGAAATTTTCAATATTCATGAAAATATTCGTATGCGAAGAATATCGATCTCCTCCGTACACTGAAATTTGTCCGGAATATTTTTCGCCACCTTCTTTCAATCCTGTTTCAACAACACCACTCAGCGCATTTCCGTATTCTGCGTT
>JANXZD010000109.1 GCA_025355705.1 Bacteroidota bacterium
GCGTTGATTCAGGAACATGTTCAATTTGCCAATCTTGGTTTTGTGGTTATCGATGAGCAGCACCGGTTCGGTGTTTCGCAACGGGCGTTATTGCGCGAAAAGGGAAAACAAAACCCCGACGTGTTGGTGATGACGGCAACACCAATTCCTCGCACTTTATCATTAACTGTTTATGGCGATCTGGATGTTTCCGTGATTGATGAATTGCCGAAAGGAAGAAAAGAGATTCGCACTGCTGTCCGATTCGATAAAGATAAAACAAAAATATTCAATTTTGTTCGCGGAGAAGTGAAAAAAGGAAGGCAAGCGTATGTTGTTTATCCGTTGATCGAAGAATCAGAAAAGATCGACCTTAAAGCTGCCGTAAAAGAATTTGAATATCTCAGCACAAAAATATTCCCAGAATATACACTCGGTCTTTTACATGGACGACTTTCATCAGAAGAAAAAGATGAACTGATGCAGCACTTCAAGAAAAACGAGATCCATATCCTTGTTGCGACAACAGTGATCGAAGTTGGTATTGATGTTTCGAATGCTACGATTATGATCATCGAGAATGCAGAGCGGTTTGGATTATCCCAGCTACATCAATTGCGGGGAAGGGTCGGTCGAGGAGCGGAACAAAGCTATTGTATCCTGATTACCGATGAGAACTTTACGAAGCGAACATTGCAGTTAGCAACAAACAGAGCAGAGGCTCATCGAGAAGTGAATGTAACTAAGAAGAGATTAGAAACAATGGTGAACACGAATGACGGTTTCATTATTGCCGAAGTCGATCTTGAATTGCGGGGCGCGGGAGATTATTTTGGTACTCGGCAAAGCGGTCTCCCTGGATTTCGATTGGCGAATATCATCAGCGATGCCGATCTTCTTACTGTTGCACGCAAAGAGGCGTTTGATATTGTTGAACGCGATCCGCATTTGGCGCGAAGTGAACATAAAAATATCCGAAAAGAATTTGAATTTGTTTTTAAAGATCTGTTATCTCTAGTGCGGGTTGGATAGCTCTTGGAAATAATTTTCGACAGTATTGAAAAAATATTTATGAATCAAAAAATATTCTTGGACATTTATGTCACACTTTTTTTAAAAAACTTCTCTAAACCCAAAACCCACCTCAAATTAAAAAATTCAAATCTTTACTGAAAAAGTGTCTTACCTATTGACAACTTTGTATAATTCCGTATATTAGTAGAGAATTTAGATTGGAAAAGCGGTTCCGTACCGCTCTTTGACAGAGAAACATTACAACAATCATCACGGCAGAAAAAATATGAAGCGAGTGAACGATGATAAAAACAATTTCTCACAAATAGAGAAAGGTATCCAAAATAATTTTTTGGTACTCCTCTGAATGGACGTAGCATTAGTCTACAACGTGAAAAAGGAAGAGTCCGTTGACGCTTCAAGCGTCGCTCAACCTTCGAGTCAGAATCAACAAACGACTCACACACACATACAACTTGCTCCGAGCGCGGATGCTTTTGCGGAATGGGATACGATTGAAACTATCCACGCCGTACGAGATGCCCTTTCTCTCCGTCACACCGTTTCCCTTATTGAAGCTGATGATAACGCATTTGATACTTTAAAGACCGATCGACCCGATATCGTCTTTAATATCGCTGAAGGTCGCTTCGGGGCATCACGCGAAGCTCAGATTCCGGCAATGCTTGAGATGTTGAACATCCCATATACCGGTTCCGATCCTCTAACCCTTAGTGTTTGTCTTGATAAATCCCGCGCCAAAGAAATTCTTTCATACTATAACGTCGCAAATCCGAAATTCGCAGTCATCTCATCACTTTCCGAACTACAATCATTGATTTTTCCTGTTCCCGCAATGGTAAAGCCATTGTTTGAGGGTTCAAGTAAAGGAATTTTCAATTCATCGCTTGTTCATTCTCAAGAGGAATTAGTAAAACAAGTTAAATCAGTCGTGGAAGAGTACGGACAACCTGCATTGATCGAAGAATTTCTTCCCGGACGTGAATTTACAGTCGCAATGCTCGGCAATGGTGCCGAATTGAAGGTCCTTCCGATAGTTGAAATTAAATTTGATTCGCTTCCGAGTGGAGTGAATCCTATTTATTCCTACGAAGCTAAATGGATATGGGACCAATCATCTAACCCGCTTGAAATTTTTGAATGCCCTGCAAAACTTGATGATAATCTTAAAACGGCTATCGAAAATCTTTGTCGAAACACCTATAACGTTCTGCGGTGTCGGGATTGGTCTAGAATAGATGTACGGCTAGACAAAAATGGCAGACCAAATATCATCGAGATCAATCCATTGCCTGGAATTCTTCCTAAAATTGAGGATAATTCGTGTTTTCCTAAAGCGGCAAGAATGTCAGGACTTAACTACAGCCAAATGTTGAATACAGTATTGGATGCCGGATTAAAACGATACCATCTATTATAATGACAAAATCAATTCACATAGCAATTATTTATAACGAGCCGACAATAGAGACCGATACAGGCCGACAGTTTGCATTTGACGCCGGAGTTAGTCATCCACACAGTGGTGTTTGGGTTTCTGCCGCAAGAGCAGATGGCAAGATCGATCTTTCTGAAGTTGGAGTGATTGAAGAAAAAGAAGACATTCAATCTGCATTACGTGCACTGGGGTATGAAACTTCTATCTTTAACATGTCGGATGATCTGGACAGATTCCTTGGTTACTTAAAAGCAATGCAGCCGGATGTTATTTTTAATATGGTTGAAAGCCTGGGTGACTATGCAATCCATGAAATGCATGTTGCGGGAGTGTATGAACTATTAGGGCTTGCATATACTGGTTCAGGCCCGTTGACGCTGGGTACATGTCTTAATAAAGCCCGCACGAAGGAAATATTGATACAGAATGGGATACCGACCGCAAAGTTCATGCTTGTAGATAGTGCTAACGAACTTACCGCCGATACATTGAAACTTTCATTTCCGATTATTATAAAACCAAGTGCTGAAGATGCGAGTGTTGGTATCGATAATAATTCGATAGTCAATTCCTTTGCAGAATTGCAGGATCGAGTATCTTTTATCACTAAGAAGTTTCAAGAACCGGCGCTGGTTGAAGAATATATTGAAGGACGTGAATTGAATGTTGCAATCATCGGCAATGATCCCCCGTTAGTGTTGCCGATATCCGAAATAGATTTTTCAGGTCTGCCAAGTGGATATCCAAAGATTGTAACGTATGATGCAAAGTGGATGGATGGGACAAAAGAATTCGAAGGGACAAAAGGAATATGCCCTTCAGTTCTTCCTGCTGATGTTGAAAAAGAAGTGAAATCTATTGCTTTGCGCGCATATAATCTTATGGAATGTCGGGATTATGCTCGTGTCGATATCCGCTTATCAAAAACGATGAAGCCGTACGTGCTAGAAGTGAATCCCAACCCTGATCTTTCGGATGACGCCGGATATCATCGGTCGGCAAAAGCTGCAGGCTATTCATATCCTGAAGCGATCGGCAAGATCGTTGGCTTTGCGGTTGAACGATATAAACAAAAAAGAATGTAACTTAATACGACGTTAGCATAAGTCAGAATTATAATTAAATGAAGGTCCGAAAAACAGAGCGTCAAGATTTTGAAACAATTCGCTCTATCGTAATTGCAACGGAAGTTTTTAACAAAGAAGAGATTGACATTGCGGTAGAACTGCTGGAAATATTTTTGAACGATCCAAACCAGCAAGATTATGAAATTTATTCGTATATTGATAGCGAAGAAAAGGTCTGCGGATACATTTGTATCGGTCCCACACCGGCAACCGTGGCAACGTATGATCTGTACTGGATCGCAGTGGACCCTACAACGCAAAGCAAAGGTATCGGAACTGTTCTTTTAAATTTCACCGAAGATGTGTTACGGCAACGCGGCGGACGATTACTGATTGCGGAAACATCATCAACAGAAAAATATGATAAAACGCGCGAGTTTTACGAACGAAAAAAATTTCAAAAACTTGCGCACATCAAAGAATATTACAAACCGGGAGACGATCTCGTTATCTACGGAAAATATTTATAGGAAACGTTTGAAAAATTATTTGTCGATTGTCATTCTGACACTATAAGAGTTTAGAAGTAAATAACATTTTATTCACAATAGAAGGCACTTTTTATGGAACTCTGGCAGGAAATGCTAAGAGCAAGCGTTGACAGCGGAAAAGATCTTGTTGATCGTTTCGGTTTCGACAAAGAATTAGCGGAAAAATTGAACACGCTATTTCACATTCGAATCAATCCTTATTACCTTTCATTGATTCGTTATCCGGGCGATCCGATCTGGCTGCAATGCATTCCCGATGCAAAAGAATTGGAAGAGGATGGATTTTCTGAGGATCCGTTGAATGAAGAAGCACATAGTCCAGTTCCAAGTATCACACACCGTTATCCGGATAGAGTGTTATTTTTAACAACAAGTCAATGTTCAATGTACTGCCGTTTCTGCACACGCAAACGAAAAGTGGGAGATTCCGGCAAGATCAGTATGAAATATATCCAAACGGGTTTGGATTATATTGCCGCTCATCCTGAAATCCGTGATGTTATTTTGTCTGGTGGCGATCCGCTGATGCTGACCGATGTGATGTTAGAAAAAGTGGTCGCCGGTCTGCGTGCAATTCCGCATGTTGAGATCATTCGTCTGGGAACCAAAATGCCATGCGTACTTCCGCAGCGTATTACTCCGGCGTTGGTGAACATGTTGAAAAAGTACCATCCTATATATGTAAACACACACTTCAACCATCCGTGGGAAGTGACACCGGAAGCAAAACGTGCCTGTGAAATGCTTGCTGATGCGGGTATTCCTGTTGGAAATCAGGCAGTGTTAATGAAAGGTGTCAATGACGATCCGGATGTGATGTTGGAATTGATGCGAAAACTACTTGCAATGCGCGTTCGTCCATATTATCTCTACCAAGCTGATATTACCAAAGGTGCAAACCATTTCAGAACACCGGTGAGTGTTGGTCTTGAAATTATGGACAAATTGCGCGGTCATACCTCAGGTCTTGCAATCCCTGCCTATGTCATTGATGCTCCCGGCGGCGGCGGAAAGATCCCGATCCTTCCGCAGTATGTTCTCGGACGCAATGGAAACAACATCATCATGCGGAATTACAAGTACGAGATCTATGAATATCCCGATGTTGAGGAAGCGGAGAAGAAGATGCCGACCGATTCTCAACAGATCGAGAAAAAATATTTGCGCAAGCGGAAAAGTGTTCAGCGTAAAAAGACATACAAAAAAGAGAAGGTTGAAGTATCTTCTTAATAGACTAAAAAGTCCCGCGGTTGCGGGATTTTTATTTTTATGACAAAATCGAAATTGATCATTTCATTGTGCGGTTACGGAATATTGATCTATATATTTATACTCCTTCCACAGAATCTTTACACTCCAACACGATTCTTCAATCTTACCGGAATGCTCTGGTTTATCCATCTCATCCTATTGTATATCCATGAAGCGGGGCATTTGTTCTTTGCTGTGTTTGGAAGGACAATCGGTATTCTTGGCGGATCGCTCAATCAAATCCTCGCCCCCGCCGTTTGGTTTTTTGTTGCGAAGCGCGATGGGTCATCGCTTTCAAATGTCGCGCTTTTTTTTATCGGAGTCAGTATTGTTGATGTAAGTATCTATGTGAAAGATGCTGAACTTTTGCTGCTTCCCCTTATCGGTGGATTGAGCAAAGCACACCATGAT
>JANXZD010000151.1 GCA_025355705.1 Bacteroidota bacterium
GGTGCTGCAATAGAATCCCTAAAAATAATCAACTGCTCATTCGTTGTTGCAAACCACGCGGATGAATGGAATAGAATATAACCCACAGCGAACATCACTACTGAAGCTGATATTTGTTCGATAGCAAAAAAACCATTGTTGTCCAGTTTAACACCTTTTGCACGGGTGTTCTTATAGTAATTCATAATATAGATACGAATAGAATACGCAACGATATAACTTCCGAGAATTGCAACAGCAACTGGCGAATGAACAAAATCAAAATCACCGGGACCGACGTAAAAAATATTGATCGCTGCCGCTAAAAGAGCAAACAATACCGCAATATTTTCTTCTGCATACACACTTTTTTTAAGGATTCCCTGATGAATTTGTATTGCATCAACCAAACGGCTTATAATGATGACACTGGCACGCATGATCACCATTGCAACCATAACAGAGATCGGAAGAAGATACATCAACGTCGTTGTGGGAATGACAATTGCAGTACAAACTCCAGAAGGAATGATATAAAGAATTTCCTGCGGAAATTGAATCTTTCCCCATGTAATGATTTTATTTGAGTGAAGATGATACCAGCGAAGAACCAGCACAACCGAAAGGGCAATAAGATTTCCACCAATAGTGCTATAGACCAAGTATTGTATCTCTTTCATTCCCGGATAACCAAACAAAGAACTACCGGTAAAATATTTTACACTGATTCCCGTAATGACATAGAAGAAAAAATACCCTATACAAAGCTGGATCAAACGAGCAGTGCTGCCTTCAGAAGTTTTCCACATACAACAACCTTACAAAAATTACTGACATCGTAAATTAAGTACATACAAATAGCTGCGCTGATCATTGGATCACTTTTACTGTTTTCGGAACGACATTCCACAACTTCAACATCAATATCGCGCCAATCACTGAAAATCCGATCATGCTCGGTCCCCACGTTCCCCATCCGAATGTTTCAAGCATCCATCCCATTCCCATACCTACCGCTGCACCGCCGATATATTGCATTCCATCAAATAAACCAGTGGCTGAAGCAGCAGCTTTTTGTCCCCCAAAATCCATCGATGCAGTTCCGGATAACATTGAGTGAACCATACTGATTGCAAAGGAATTTGCAACGAACGCTACAATGATCCAGTCCGTTCCTGGCATTAACCAAACAACACCAAGACAGATGACCTGAATTACATATCCAATGAATGCAACCGGAGGCCGACGCGACTGAAATACCCAATCAGAAATTGTTCCGGCAGCAAATGCACCAAAAATTCCAGCAACGACAACACTCAGAGCACCTTTTTGGAATACTGCAGAATCCAACGATAAATGCTGCGCTTCCTGCATATACCGTGGGAACCATTGTTCAAAACCGTGACGCACAAACCCGGTGCAAAATTCTGCAAATGCGATCGTGAGTGTGATAGGATTGGTAAAAACTTTCTTCATCAAGTATTTCATATCGACTTTTTCTGTGTCGCCGCTTGATGCATCGGCTGTATCAAAATTGTCGAATCCGGCACCGCTTGGAAAATCTTGCACGAAAAAAAATGTCATCACTCCCATCGCAAACATAATTACCGCCGGAATGAAGAAGACCCATTCCCATGGAAGAACAGCAACCGCAATTCCACCGATAATAAAAATCAACGCCCGTCCGCTTTGTATCATCGAACCGAAAATTGCAGAGAACACTCCTCGTTCACGAACATGGAACCATCCGGAATTTACTTTGATCAATGCAAGCGCGCTATAGGATTGAAAATACATGTTCAGAGCCCACACGGTTGCAAAATACCCGATGAGTAATCCACCGGTGCCTAGCACTCCAATGTATGCTCCCAATCCAAACGCGATATTGAAGACCACAGCGCCAAACACACCGATCAACATCGCTTTTCTTCCGCCGATTCGATCGGCGATCGGACCATTAAAGAGCGCTGAAATTCCATAAATTGTCAATGCTGCGGTGATAATTGCCCCAACCTGCGTCTTATCCCATCCATACTTATCAGA
>JANXZD010000155.1 GCA_025355705.1 Bacteroidota bacterium
TGATCAGTGATCATGGTAATATCGAAGATCTTTCCGTAAGAACTCATACTAAAAACCCTGTTCCCTTAATCGTTATTGGTAAACAGCATTCCTATTTTTCTTCTCGGATAAAAAACCTTACTCACATCACTCCTGCAATCATTTCATATTACGGTTCACGGTAAAATAATATGAAAAACAGACCGGCTCTAATTGGAGCAAGTTTCATTACCTTAGGTATTCTTACTGCACGATTTTTTGCCGTTGATTGGAAAATATTCTCCTCGTTTGCAATATTATTTCTATTGCTCTCTTCTATTGAATTGTTCTTGAATCGAGGGTTAAAGGGAAGAGATAATTTTTATTCTTTTTTATTCCTTGCATTACTCTTCTTCACATCGGCAACATCATATTCTGTCAACGAACAACTGCACGACAATCACCACATTACGCATTATCTCAATACGACGGATTCTCTGACGATTCATTGCAAAGTGATCGATGAACCTCGAGTAAATGACGGAAGGGCAAAATTACTGGTCTCAATTATCTCGTTGAGTAATGAGTTCGATTCGATAGAAGTTGACGGTAAAGCGTATGTCAGTATTATTGCAGATAAACGAAAGAAAGAAAAACCCGAAGAGATTCAGTACGGTTCGTTCATTTCATTCAAAGGTATCATCCAATCGCCAAGCGATGAAAGGAATCCCGGAGAGTTCAGTTATCGACAATATCTAGCATTGAATAATATTTATGCAACAATATCTGTGTTCGGTTATTCCAATATCTCTGTTTCTGATTTACGGGACGGCAATATATTCTTTGAGTATCTCATTTTCCCGACAAAAAATTTTGTCGTAAAAACAATTCGAACAGTGATGGATGGAGATGAAGCGAACTTCCTTATTGGTTTATTGCTTGGAGATAGAACAGATCTTTCCCAAGAAATTAAATCCGCATTTATGAACACCGGGACGATCCACGTGCTTGCTGTTTCGGGTTCACACGTTGTTCTAGTTGCAGAAATTATTTTTATCGTTGTAGGACTGTTACGGTTTCCGCGAAAAACAAAAATTCTCATTGCCATTGCGGTATTGATCTATTATATGTTCCTCACGGGGGCAACACCATCAGTCGTTCGGGCAACATTGATGATCATCATTTTCTATCTCGGGAAATTATTTCAAGAACGGACCGATATCTATAACGTAATGGGGGTATCGGCAATTATTATACTGTTGATCGAACCGAAACAACTATTTGATGTTGGATTCCAATTGTCATTTTCAGCAGTCTTCTCGATCGTTTATTTCTACCCAAAATTGAATACACTTATCCCGAAGATCCCCGAGCCGTTAGAAGAATTCAAAATTATGAAATGGCTCTGGCAATTGTTCGCCGTTTCGCTTGCGGCACAAATTGGCACCCTGCCATTCACTGCATATTATTTTGGAAAAGTATCCATCATTTCTCTTTTTGCAAACCTTATTGTTGTTCCAATGGTTGGACTGATAGTAACGGTTGGATTGGGCGGGGCGTTACTTGGAATATTTTCAATGTGGATTGCATCATGTTTTAGTGAAGTGAATGATATTCTTGCAATTTTTACTTTAAACTTTGTCAAATGGGCGGAACAGGTTCCATTTGCGATCGTGAATACAGCAACATTTGGATTGCAAGAGACATTATGCTATTCGGCGTTGATCGGTTTTCTATTTAATATCGGAAACAAAGTAATTCAGAAAAGAATCATTTTCGTATCGTTGATTATTGGTAATGTTCTAATATTTACTTCGTTATCCCAATCGCATGAAAGAAATCTTCGAGTCACTTTTTTAGATGTTGGTCAAGGAGATGGCGCTGTTATTCAATTTCCTTCCGGGGAAGTGTTCGTCGTTGATGCGGGTCCGAAAAGTAATGAATTTGATGCAGGAGAAAAGACCATTGCTCCATTTTTACGGAAAAATGGAATCTCAACGATCGACGGTATCATAACTACTCATCCGCATGCAGATCATCTCGGCGGAGTTCCGTACTTGATGAAACATTTTACAGTAAAACAAACAATCGATGCAGATCAATCAGCACAAACGAATTTATTCTATGAATACGATCATCTTCGAAAGAACGCAGACCATTTAACCGGGAAAGCTGGTATGATAATTCCTGCTGGAAATGCTCGGCTCTATATTTTGCATCCAACAAAACAATTCATAGATTCTGACTCTTCGAATGGATATTCGGATCTAAATCAATCATCAATAGTGTTCAAACTTCAATATGGGAACACTTCCTTTTTATTTACTGGTGATGTTGAAACTGAAGCAGAAGAACACATCGTTAATTCTTATCAGGATTTTTTAGCTTCTGATGTGTTGAAAGCCGGACATCACGGCTCATCAACAAGCAGTTCAGAATATTTTATTTCGTCCGTAAAGCCACGAGAAGTAATAGTTTCCGTGGCGAAATTCAATAAATTCCGTCACCCTTCAAAGAAAGTCATCGAGAGATTCAAATCATTCGGTGCTTCCGTGTTTCGAACAGATGTTGAAGGAGCAATTATCATTGAATCAGATGGAATAACAGTGAATAAATTAAAATGGCGAAATTGATTCTTACGTGTTTCTTCTTGTCTGCATCTTTCTTATTTTCTAGCAATCACATCATTAAAAATAATGGCGACAAAAAATTTCAAAACTGATTCAGGGATTCCGATCAAAGATTTTTACACTTCTTCAGATATCGAAGGAAGAATGGAAATTGGTGATCCCGGGAAATATCCTTTTACTCGCGGCGTACATCCAAGCATGTACCGATCTCGATTGTGGACGATGAGGCAGTACGCCGGTTTTGGAACTGCGAAACAATCAAATGAGAGGTACAAATATTTATTGTCTCAAGGAACGACCGGACTTTCAGTAG
>JANXZD010000202.1 GCA_025355705.1 Bacteroidota bacterium
TTTGTTTTGTCGTCATTATAAATATACAAAAGATCAGTTTTCCCATCATAGTTAAGATCGGAAATAGTTGCATAGAGAATTTTTGATTGTATATTTGGAACCAGGTTCTTAGCTATGAACTGTGTTCCCTTCATTTGTTGATAAAATACAATTGCATTCGTCAACGATGACATAAATGCATAGAGAGAAATTCCTTTTTGCATAAAAGAAATGTCAGGTAAAACTGTTATCGGTTTTTCAGGCAACGGTATTGAAAATTGTTCAATATCATTGACATTAGCAGATGAAGAATCTCTTCCCTGTTTCAAAGTAAATATCGATATTTGAGGGTTTTCTTGATGCGAGGTATACAATGTAATCGTTGAATCTGATTTCGAATAAAAAGAGATCGAATATGGTTTTTCCGGAACCTCAATGGAAATCTGGCTTGTAAAAGATTTTTTGCTTGATAAAAGAATTGAAACTGTTGATGATTCAAAATTGCTGACAGCGATGTCATCTAATCCGTCATTGTTAACATCGACCACAGTAAGATTATTTGGATTTAGACCAACAGCAAATGATGTTTCATTCTGAGATAGAAGGAATTTTGTTTGTGAATTCCAAAATAGGGTGTATTGAAGGCGCGTTTTTTCAATAACAATTACATCTGCAAAACCATCCGCGTTGATATCACCGACAATAGTTTCAGATGCATTAAGATTTTTACCAAAAACAATTTCATCGTTAAAAAAACCATCAGTATTTATCAAAACAGAAAACAAGTTCGATGAACTAGCATTCAATAAAATATCACGAGAATTTATTCTATTGAAAGACTCCATGACAATCTTATCTGGTGATATTACGGTAGATATTGTCTGAACAACTGAAAAATTTCCGAGTCCATCACCTTGAAGAATTTGAACTGTTTTATTTTGCACGGAGGATACTGCAACATCCGCCAAACCGTCGTTATTAAAGTCGCCAAAAAGAGTATGTACTGAATCTTGTGCGAAAGAAAGAACCGTTTGTTCAGAAAACTTCATTTTCCCAAATCCAAGGAACAAAATTGTTTCATTTGAAAGCCAATTGTACACTGCAGCATCGGCAATATTGTCAGCATTCAAAGCAACAATAGAAAAATCACCAACGGGTATATTCTCAAAAAGTGTTTTTTTGGATTGAAATTTTCCGTTCCCTTTACCTTGTAAAACGCAAACTCCGGTTGATAACTTACCATAACTTATGATATCAGGAATTTTATCATTGTTGATATCACCGATGATAACTCTTTCGGGATAAAAATTAACCGGGATGTATGTTGACGTATAGGAAGAATCAACTATATTGCTTAACAAAACTTCGATTTGATTCTGATCTCTATGAACAACAACAATATCATCAATCTCATCATTATTGATATTCCCCACTGTTATTGATGTCACATTTGAAGTTTGAGCTAAAAATTTATAATTACTAAAGAGGCCATAACCATTGTTTTCCACAATTCCAATTTTAGATGAATCAGAATTAAAGAAAACAAGATCAGGATATTTCAACGATGAATATTTTATTAATGATGAAAATTGGATGGAGATCGGAAGAGGGAATTTTTGAACCACTCCAAGGGAATTGATCTCTTTGATTTGAGCATAACTAATTCCTACGAGAAGAATATTCAGACCAAGTATAACTTGTCGGATCCGTTGTGTAAAACAATCTTCCCCATTTGCTGTAGTCACGATTGTTTAGGGTTTAAGTATTTTTTTTCTACGTGATAAACGCAAATCCCTTCGAGACATCGCGTCATTGAATCGACGTTCTTCTTCTTCAGTCTCAAATTGAATCTGAGAAACTTGCATTGGCAGTCCATTCGCATCGAGTGCGACAAACGTAAGATACGCCGTGTTGGCATGCTTTACGTTGCCGGTCAATAAATTTTCAGAAAGTACCTTGACACCAACTTCCATTGATGTACGAAATACTCTATTTACAGAAGCCATTAGAGTTACAACTTCTCCAATTTTGATCGGATGCAAAAAATTAAGATCGTCAACTGAAGCAGTAACACAAATATGATGAGAATGTCGTGCTGCGGCAATTGCGGCAACGAGATCGATCCAGTGCATTAATTGTCCACCAAGTAGATTCCCCAATTGGTTTGTATCATTCGGAAGAACCAATTGAGTCATCCCTGCATGATGAGTTCGTAAAGGAAGTTCATTTTCCATGGTTTAATTGGTCACACTAAGTTTTCGCTGACGTTGATCTTCTTCATACACTTTTCTATCGTTCAAATTTTTTTTCTGAAGCGTAGCGATTTCTTCTTTAAGATCTGTCAATGGGAATTTCGTTTCTAGTTCAGCCAAAGTCTGAATTGTTCCGACAAAATCTTGTCGTTCATTTTGACATTTTGCTTTCCACAGCAGAGCATCATCAACGAAAGGCGAATCATGATAATCTTGAATCAATTTTTCGAAATATGAAATTGCTGCTTTATAATACTCCATTCGATAGTATAATTTCCCTCCATCGAACATTTTTTTTGCTAATTTTTGAGTCAATTCAGTGATCTTCTTTTCTGCTTCATCAACCAAACTATCCTTTGGAGAATATTCAATGTATGTTTGGAAATTATCAACCGCATATCGAGTATATTTTTGATCCAATTGAGATTTAGGCGATAGTTGGTAAAAAGATTCTGCACGTTTGAATCGTGCAATTGATGCAAATGGGCTGTTGGGCATCAACCGAACTAGGTTGTCATATTCTGCAGAAGCTAAAATAAATTCACCTCTAATGAAACGACATTCTGCAAGATAGAATTGGGCATCATCGCCATAATCACTTCCTTGAAACTGAACGGTAACGATCTTAAATTCTTCAATAGCTTCAAGATAATCTCCATTATCAAAAAGTGCTTTGGCTTTCGCAAATCGTTCTTCTACAGGAATTGATTCAACTTCTTTTG
>JANXZD010000234.1 GCA_025355705.1 Bacteroidota bacterium
ATACTCCATTGACCATAAATCCTGAAAAGACAGAGATCGCACCGAGGGAAATATTCCTTAGAAAAGGATCTGCTCTGTTAAACAAAAATATTTTATATTCCGTTTTTAGAATCATAAAGAATAGAAATAGGACGGTCATCAATCCCGCTGCTCCAAGTATTACGAGGAGGTGAATATAATTATTATGCAAATGACCCGCGGGTTCATCCCCAGTAGGAGTTCGATATGTCAGATAGGTTTTATACAAATCAATATCACCGAAGCCTAGAATTGGTTTATCTTTCCACATTCGTATACCGGTTGTCCACATATTAAATCTGCCAACATTGGTAGAATTTGAAAAATCAACAATACTTTTTGCACGATCGGTTTGATGTGCTGGTGCAAAGAGAAAGAAAAGAATAATCGCTATAACCAAGAGTCCAAATAATTTGCGATAAAACAAAACACTCATCACAATAATGCCAAAAACTAATCCAAGCCATGCGCTTCTGGTATTTGTGAGAACAAGTGCAATCAAGGTCGGTACAAATACGACAAGGAAAAAAAGACGTTCTTTTTTTCCAGTATCAGTACTTAAGACGAATGGCAGCACCATCAATGAGATGATCATCTTCAATCCACCAGTTGTCATATAATGTTGAAAGATGAACAAACGTTCTTCCGCTTCAATAAAATAGAAAATGATTTCAACGATCGAAAGAAGTGCAACTGTTCCTGAAAGATATTGAACAGCTCGAAGCACCTTTTCTTTTGTATCGAATGAAATGACCACTCCATACACGATCAAAATCAATAATAACCGCTTAGAATTTTTGAATGCATCGAATTGTTCGGCAGAGTTTATTGCAGTGATAAATTCGATCGCACAATATGACAGAAACGCTATGTCAACCGCGGTGCGCGGTAGGATCCATTTTTTTTCCACAAAAAAAAGAATGACCATGGAAGTTACAATCAACGATAACATTACGGAAGAAGCTGCAATTGATATCGAGATCAGGCAGACTTGTAAAATCAGAAACCAATAGAGATATATTTTTATTTTTTCGGTTAGAATC
Source organism: Bacteroidota bacterium (assembly GCA_025355705.1). Classification (GTDB taxonomy): domain Bacteria; phylum Bacteroidota; class Ignavibacteria; order UBA10030; family UBA8401; genus UBA8401. The sequence goes on from JANXZD010000234.1 coordinate 1,062, forward strand.
ATTGTTGAGCAAATTGCATATCATGAAGTTTTTTATATAAGCCATTCTTTTGTTTTAATAACTCAACGTGTTTACCTTCCTGAACGATCTTTCCCTGTTCAAGAACGATAATCCTGTCTGCATTTCTAATCGTTGAAAGCCGGTGTGCAATGACGAATGAAGTTCTGTTCTGCATCAATCGTTCCATTGCTTCTTGTACGAGTATTTCGCTTTCGGAATCTAATGCCGATGTCGCTTCATCAAAGATCATGATCGGTGGATTTTTGAGCAATGCACGTGCAATTGATAGTCGTTGACGCTGTCCGCCAGATAACTTGACACCACGATCACCAATGATAGAATCAAATCCATAGGACATTTCTTCAATGAACGAAAGCGCATTTGCAGACTTTGCTGCTTTCCTAATGGTCTCTATTGGGCAATCATCTAATCCGTATGCAATGTTATTGCGAACAGTATCGTTGAACAAGATCGTTTCTTGCGTAACAATACCGATCTTCTCTCTCAATGATTTGACCTCGAAATTTTTAATATTAACACCATCAATCATGATCGAGCCTTTGATCGGATCGTAGAATCTTGGTATAAGATCTACGAATGTTGTTTTCCCGCTTCCGCTTGGTCCAACAAGTGCTATCAATTCGCCTTTGCGGACTTTCACGCTGATATCCGAAAGTACTATTCGCTGTTCGCCGTTTTCTGCAGCATAACCGAACGAAACCTGATCGAACTCGATCGTATTTTCAATTTTGGAAAGTATTATTGGACTTTCGACATTCCGTATTGCAGGTTTTGTATCTAGAATCTCAAATATCCTTTTCCCTGCTGCAGAAAACTCCTGCAAACGATTGTTCACGCTGGCAAGCTCCTTAACCGGAGGCATGACCTGAAATACCATCATAAGGAAACCGATAAATTCTGCCGCTTTCATCTCGCCTGAAATCAATACTTGTTGTCCTCCATACCAGATGATAATAGCTCCTGCAAAGATGGAAAGTAATTCCGTTGTCGGTGATGAAAGATTTCGAATACGTGTCATCTTTAAAATTGTCTTAAAATAACTTTGGGTCTCTTTTCGAAATTTTTTATTCTCAAATTCTTCCATTGTAAATGCTTTCACAACTTTTACATTGGAAATTGTTTCCTGTAACACTACAGTAATATCAGCCATCTTTTCCTGCATGATTCCACTTTGTTTATGCAGACGCAATCCTATTCCGGAAATGATCAACAAGATCAACGGGAAAACAATGAATGCTAATAAGGTCAACTTCCAACTCAGAATAAACGCCATCGTGAGAAAGAAAATGATAAGCAGAGGTTCTTTTACGAGTGTAACAAATGTTGCGGAAACTCCTCCGTTAACAACGTTCACATCATTTGTTACTCGCGAAATCAAATTTCCGGTCCGTTCATTACTGAAATAACTGAGCGATAGATTGTGAAGATGCTCATATAAAGAATTTCTCAGATCTCGCATCAAACTCTGCTCTACCAATGCCATCAAATATGATTGACAGTAATCAAAAATGTTCTTAAAAAAGAAAACCGTAAAGATCAATCCGCAGATCTTGAACAATGCTTCTGATTTTGTTCCATCATAGAGAAAATTACGAATGGAATTTTCTACGTATTGTTTGCCGTTGATAAACTCATTCGGCACGAGCTGAAATTTTGGCGGTGTTTGTGTTGCACCAATTTCCATTGGCGTCTGATCGAACAATGTCTCAAGTAATGGTATCGTAAGATAGATGGAGGACACACTGAAGATGGAGAACATAAACGTACACGCCATTGAAAGCGCTAATGTTCGCCAATATGGTCTTACGTAAGCGAGTATACGAAAGAATATTTTCATGATTGATTATTCATTTACTTTGATTGGAATTTAGCTTCGACAACTGTTTCTGCTGAAACCGGAGGTATCACCGTTCCGTGACGTTGGGCTGATTGATATTCCCAACATTTTGCATAGATCACAAGAGCATGGAATGCTGAATAATATGCAAGAAGAAATCCGTAAAATCCGTCTTTGTAACCTCTCAAGGAAATATACATTCTCAAAAATACAGAAAGTGGGTTGAGAATAAAGTGGTACCACCGAATTATTCTGCCGTTCCCGATCGTATTCATTACATCAAGAGATGAGTAGTCATTCATTTTTTCAAGATATTGATGTAAAGAATTATAGGTGTAATGGTTAAGATCTGCTTTCAAAAGACCGATCAACCCTTCGATCAAAAATCCTTCGTGCACCGGCCGATGATTCATTCTTGTCTTTGATTTTTTGAACAATCGCAGTTGGTGTCCGGGATACCATCCGCCATTTTTCATCCATCGATCAAGAAAAAAACTTTTTCGCGGAACTTCATACCCATTCAACGTGTGAGGAAGATTGATCGTAACAAAGATCTCTTCTTTCAATTCAATTGTTACTTCCTCATCTGCATCCAGTGAGAA
>JANXZD010000272.1 GCA_025355705.1 Bacteroidota bacterium
ATACTCAACAAGAGATCGTGTTGAGCAATATCCTGACATTCTTTAAACAATAATGCGGCATAACGGTATGAACTCCGTTCCGCAAAGGGAGAGTATGCCGACAACGAAACAATCGATAGAATACCGTTTGTTGGTGCAGCCGACTTTCGACGAAACTAAGAACAAGCACGGGATTCTTTTTTTACTCGAGACATCGAAGCAGTTCACCAATTTCAGCTACATCATTGATGTGAAGGAAATTGTTGATGGAAGAAAAATTGTTTGGCAATTGCGCGGACTCCGTGCACCATCAATGAACATGCCTTCAACAGGGACAGCACGATACAGTACTATCTATTTTGATCTCGGTAAAGAAGTGGATTTTACGTTGATCAAAAAAGATAACATTGATGCTTCAGCATCACTGAAATTTTTACCATCATCGGTCAAGTCGACAAAATCGATCGTGAATTTTTTGAAGATCTACACGGATGAGAATGAGTTCGTTGCCAATAGATTGACCGATGCAGATGTTCCTGAACTAAAACCGGACATCCATCGCGAAGTTGCAAAGACAAAAAAACTAACGACAAAAAAGAAAAAAGAGTAATGCACCCAATTATCTTCTCCTTCGGCGGTATCACCATCTACAGCTTCGGCTTAATGATGGGCATCTCATTCCTCATCGGCAACTATCTTCTTACCAAAGAGTTCACCCGAAAGAAACTCCACCCTGATCTCGCATCGAACATCACCCTGATCGCATTGATCGCAGGAGTTTCCGGTTCCAAATTTTTATACCTGATGGAAAACTGGAGTGACTTTGCACGCGACCCGATTGGAATGACCTTCTCACCGGGAGGATTAACATTCTACGGCGGATTCATTCTTGCAACGGTTTCAATTTATTTCTACACAAAGAAAAAGAAAATTCCATTCATGATGATCGCCGATGCAGCAGCACCGGCGTTACTCCTCGCATACGGTATTGCGCGCATCGGATGCCATCTTGCCGGCGATGGTGATTATGGATTTCCTTCAAATCTTCCGTGGGCAACAGATTATTCCAAAGGGACATATCCTCCGTCGGCGGCGTTCAGAAATTTTCCGGAAGTGACATCACTGTTTCCAAACGGTATCGTTCCTGATAACACTCTTTGTCACCCCACACCGTTCTATGAAACGATCATCTGTTCCCTCTTCTTCCTTATCCTCTGGAGAAATCGAAAGAAGTGGAGCATTCAAGGTCAAGTCTTCTATGCATATCTTGTTCTTGCCGGCATCGAACGATTTACGGTCGAGTTCTTTAGACTTAATCCGCGCTTGATGTTTGGTCTAAGCGAAGCACAGATCATTGCTGTTATTCTGATCGCAGTCGGCGCGATCGGATGGAACTCGCTGAAGCGTGAAGAAAAATTAACATAACCCTAACTTGTGATCATGAATCTTATCCTCGGCAGAAAACCAGTACTTGATGCGCTAAAGTCAAACACACCAATTGACAGGTTAATGATCGCGCAAAATTCTCACGGTGAAGTGATCGATGAGATCATTAGATTTGCAAAGCAAAAAAATATCCCGTTCAGATTATCGCCTGCCGATCAGATCTCAAAAACTGCACAGAATCAAAACACGCAAGGGGTCATTGCTTTTATTGGAACGAAGGAATTTTCCGATATCAGCGAACTGTTTGAAGTTGCAAAATCAAAGAATGAGAAGCCGTTCTTCCTGATCTTTGATGAGATCGAAGATGTCCATAATCTTGGCGCGTTGATCCGAACTGCAGTCTGCACCGGCGCACACGGCGGTATCATTCCAAAACATCATAACGCACCGGTGAATGATACTGTGGTGAAAACATCGGCCGGCGCAAGTATGCATTTCCCGATGGCACGCGTGACAAATATTGCACAGACCATCGATGAACTGAAAGAGAACGGTGTGTGGATCGTCGGAACGGAAATGACTGCTTCAAAAAGTTTTATCGATGTTGATTATTCCGTCCCGGTTGCCTTGGTGATCGGGAACGAAGGAAAAGGAATGCGTCGATTGGTGAAAGATAAATGCGACTTCCTCGTCAAGATCCCGATGAAGGGAGATTTTGAATCGCTGAACGCTTCGGTTGCCGGTGCGATCGTGATGTATGAAGTTCTGCGAAGCAGATCTACATAATCTGGCTCACTGAAGATACCAATATCTCCGACCTTACAAAACAATAATCATCTGTATTCTTAGGACAATCAATGTCTGAAAAATCATCCTCTTCCCTGCTTTCAACATTCCCAAAAGTCTTTTGGACCGCCAATGTCATGGAGTTGTTTGAGCGGGGCGCATATTACGGAATGAATTCTGTCCTTGCTGTCTACCTCACCAATTCCGTTCGCGAAGGTGGGCTCGGCTTCACAGAACAATCAGTAGGATTCCTGCAAAGTTTGATCTACGCCTGCACGTATGTTGTTCCAATCCTGGGTGGTGCGCTTGCAGACCGTTATGGATATCGAAGAATGTTAATGGTGGCATTCTCATTTCTTGCTGTCGGGTATTTCCTTGCAGGACAAATGAGCGCATACGGGGCCGTCTTTGCAAGTCTGCTAATTATGGCAACCGGTTCGGGACTGTTCAAACCGATCATCAGTGGAACGATCGCACGATCGACCAATGAAGCGAATTCCGGATTTGGATTTGGAGTATATTATTGGATGATCAATCTCGGCGCGTTTCTTGCACCGCTCGCCGTTAGTTATTTAAAAGGATTTTCGTGGAACTATGTTTTCATCGCATCATCGCTCTATTGTGCGTTGATGATCATCCCTACCCTGTTCACATTCACCGAACCGCCGAAACCTGAGAATACGAAATCTTTAAAACAAGTATTGAGCGGAATGACGATGGTGCTCGGTGATGCCCGATTTATGCTGATGATCTTTGTCTATTCATTTTTCTGGATCCTCTATTTTCAGAATTTTGGATCGGTTCTTTGGTTCTTGAGGGATTTTGTCAATACAACACCGATCGATGCTTTCTTTGCTTCGCTTGGAATTCCCGTAAAGTTCGATGCAGAACATGTCACGGTCATCAATGCCGGAACGATCATTCTATTGCAAGTATTCATCAGCCGCATTGTAAAAAATACCAAACCTCTTTTGACAATGGTCAGCGGCATTGGATTTGGCGTTCTCGGATTTATCTGCCTGGCATTTGCTTCGAACATTTGGATCTTCATTCTTGGTATTGCGGTGTTTTCTATCGGAGAAATGACCGCTCATCCGAAATATTACAGTTATGTAGGACTCGTTGCACCGTCCGATAAAAAAGCGGTCTATATGGGATATGCATTTTTATACGGCGTCATCGGGAGTCTCGTCGGCTCAAATCTTGGCGGAGCAATGTATGAGAATCTCTTGAAGCCTCTTGTTGGTCAGACCGGAATTGAAAACAGCATCCGTACATTCTGGCTGATCTTTGCTGTCCTTGGAATTTTTGCTGCACTCGGACTTCTTCTGTATAATAAATATTTTTCTGCCGATACACCTGAAACAAATGCAAAAGCACGGACCATAATGATCGGCGTCTATTCTGCATTGATCATTATGGGAGTTTGGTTCGTGGTTCTCTCTTTATCGAAAGAGACTGTTTCGTATAAAACGTTAGTGCAAGCAGCGATTATGCTGCTCATTGGAAGCGGCGGAATATCCATCAGCATCAAGAAAGAACCGATTACCTTATGATCACACGCTATACTAACACCGGAAAGAAGAAGTTCGAATGGATCGATGTCATCAATCCGTCCGTCGATGAATTAAAAGTGGTTGCCGAAGAACATTCTCTTCATAATAACTCGGTCCAAGACAGTCTGCAGCCGGAACATCTTCCGAAATTCGAATGGATCGATAATACCGTGTTCATCATTGCGCGCGTGTACGATTATCTCTCATCGGGTGATGCAGATACAATTCAGGACATCAGCAACAAAGTTGCGATCTTTGTCGGAAAGGATTTCATCATCACGATCCATCGCGGTGAACAGCCGTTCCTGGATGCGATACGATCGAAACATTTTGAGACAGCACAATGCGCGGCTCCGAACGACCTTCTGATCAAAATACTCTATTACATATTTCAATCGTACGTCACTCCTTCATTATTGCTGGAGGATGAACTGGACCTGTTGGAGACGCAGATCGTTCTGAAGAATCAAACGAACACTGTGCTGCGGAAATTATACCATTTAAAACGAAAAGCTGCCGTGTGTCTGCGGATCCTTCGTCTCTCCAAAACCATCATAGATAATCTTGACAAGAATACTTCTGCCGTGATACAACAAGATCTCCGTGAATTTTTTCTTGGTTTGGAAACATCCTACGACCAGACGATCGAAAACGCGAACAATCTGCTGAACCTGTACATTTCCCTTTCGTCGCAACGGACAAATGAGGTCGTCCGTGTCTTGACGTTGTTTTCGGTCTTCTTCATGCCGTTAACGTTCATCGTCGGGATCTACGGAATGAACTTCGAATTCATGCCCGAACTTCACAGTGCGTATGGATACCCTGTCGTTATTACCTTGATGGGTCTCATCACTCTCGGAATCTTTTTCTGGTTCAAAAAGAAACATTGGCTGTAATCGGTTAAAAAAATCCTTCTTGACACTATTGCTCTGAATTCATACCTTTCTGTCCGAATTCACGCTATTTGTTACAGACTTCATCACTTTTCACAGGAGGCTGTTATGATGACTAAAAATTTCTGGATCGCTGTTATTGTTGGCGGTGTTGTTGTAAATGCTCTTGATTTTGCGATCATGGGTAACGTACTGCAGAATATGTATTTCGTCAATATGTCGAGCATGAATCAAACGGCAAACCCTCTGTGGTATATCATTGGAGATTTTCTCGCAGCGTTTGTCTTCACGTGGTTCTATGACAAAGTGTATAGGAGTTTTGAAGGAGGTATGCAAGGCGGAATGAAATTTGGGATCTATGCAGGTGTGCTCGTAAATTTTCCTGCAATGATCTTTTTGCATTTAATGTTCAAAGATTATCCATATTCACTCTCGTGGATCATGACGGTCTATGGAATTATTTGGTCTTCCATTCTAGGTTCAGTGGTAGGAAAATTGTATGTGAAAGCTGCATCGGCTTCGGCCGCATAATTTTTGAAAACCTTGTCAAGGGTTCTGAACCTTGACAAGGTTTTACTTTATTTCCCCCACAATACATCACTCGGTAACACATTCTCATCCTTCAATAATCGCAATCCAAACTCTCTTCCTTTTGCATTCGCTTGTTTGTCCCGCGGGTCATTGTTCCCTCCCATCACAAATCTATTTTCACCCAATTCGAACAGATCGCCGATCCATTTCGCAAATGTATTTGAATTGGTATAATGCGCAATATACGCTGAGCCGAAAAAATGCTGTAATTTATCTTTGTCGCTTGCTTTCAGATCATCATTGAGGACTTTTTTCGGAAGATGGGTCCTTCGCAGACTGAAGAGCGAATCATTTTCAAACGTGAGCGGAAAATAGATCGATCCGATGATCGGAACTTTGAATCCTAATTTTCGATGATCCATCACTGCAAATGTCGAGAT
>JANXZD010000314.1 GCA_025355705.1 Bacteroidota bacterium
CCACCAGATGTTCGGATCTGCAATCTTCAATTTGAATCGCAATGAAGACGAGGTCACTTGTTTTACAATTTTTTCAGAGTAATTTATTCCTTCAATGTTCGTTGTTACTGTTACTGGAGATTTGAAATGTTCAATATCAACTGAAACTTCGATCATTGCTGAATCTTTCTTCAATTCTAGAGTCTTGACAAATGGATCTCTCAGCACAGGACCGGACAATATTTCCAGATAGATCGACCTCCATATACCCAATGTTGTAAGTTTTGGACCCCAATCCCAACCGAATGAATATTGAGCTTTCCGCACGTATACACGATGAGATTCCAGGGCAACACGAAGCATTCCATTTTTCTTTTCCAATTGTTTCGATTGGACAACAGGTGAATCAAAACGAATTTCGATCGAATTAGTTCCTGATTTTAAATACCCTTTCACATCAAAACGATGTTCAACAAACATATCCTCTGTTGATGCAACAGATTTACCGTTGATAACTATGTGCGCGTAAGTGTCCAATCCTTCCGCAACAAGAATAATATGTTGTTCTTTCAATAAAGCAGCATCAACAGGAAATTCACGTCGATAGATCCATTGAAGATTTTCAATCCATTGGATATCGTTTTCGTTCATTCGATAATATGGATCCGGAATTATTTTTTGATCAAGGAGATCGGTGTGGATCGTTCCGGGAACGTGCGCTGGCACCCAGTCCAACACACGCTTATGATCTACTGGCAATAATTTGTACAGATCATTAGCTTTGACATTCCAGGAACCGTTTAATTCCACTCGCTTCATTCGTCTTACCTCATCAATACAAGTTTTTTAATAAATGTTTGGGAATTAGAGTTCATAACACAAAAATAAATACCGCTTGCATTTTTTCCCGCATCCCATCTCTGTTCGACAAAACCGTTTTGTAAAAATTCATCAACAAGATTTGATACTTCTCTTCCCAGCACATCAAAAATTTTTACAGTGACATGAGCACTTGATGGAAGTGATAATCGAATAACAGTTGAAGGGTTGAACGGATTGGGATACACATCTAAAGCCATTATCGTTGGAACTGTAATCGGTATACGATTATTCACTAATGTCAGCCGTGAAGAAAATGATGCTATTTCGTCAACAGATAAACCGTAATCAAAGAAACGAATATCATCCAGCACACCGTTGAAATTATAAGTATTGTCATTCGGTAACACCTGCCCGATCGTGAGATCAACGGCCGTTTGTTGGATCGAGCCGCTCCATGGAACAAAGGCGTCAAGTTCACCATTCAAAAATATTTCCATCGCTGAACCATTATAGATAACGGCAATATTGTAGAGTGAATCCAGTACTAACTCCGATTCTGAATCAAGATCTTTAATACCGGAAGATGTTTTTATGGTCCAACGAAGACGCTTATTGGAGATGGAAACTTTCCAGCGATTGGAATAATTGCCATGGGATATCGGATATTGTTCCCGATTGTAGAATGCACTGATCGTCATCCAATAATTTACGGAGAATGCATTCTGTGTGTTTAATCCAATATCATTTGTAATTCGAATTGAACTTGAAAGCCCATCAAATGAAACTGCACTGTTCGAATTTCCATTACGATCTGCAATAAATTGAATATTGTTCAAAACACCGTTTCGGCTATTCCCGGAAAGATCATTAGCATTTCCGGTGAACGGATAATAAGCTAGCAGGTTTCCCTTCACAAATTTTGAAAAATCACGAACTTCAACTGAAATACTATCTTTTGAAATTCCGCCGTGTCCATCGTTCACCGTACAATAGAGTTTATAATTTCCTTCAGTAAAAGGACCCTTCCACGACACCGTTGCTCCAATTCCAGTAATTGTTCCCGCATTTGAAGACCAACTATAATTCAATGTATCCCCGTCAATATCTGTTGCTATACATTGAACAGTTGCCGACGAATTAATGTTCAATTTACGCGGCATCACTTTAATTTTATTGATTGAAGGAATATGATTGATCCCGACAACAACGAGAATGTTCACTGTGTCAGTAACAACAGCATTTTTCGAATCTTTTACTGTGCAAATAATTGAATAGAGACCGGATGTATCCGGTGCTTTCCATGTTACTTGCGAGCCATTTCCAAACAAAGTTCCGTTCATTGATGCCCATTGGATTGAAAGTGAATCTCCGTCAACGTCCATTGCAACGCAGAATAACTCTGTAAAATTATTAAAGATAATTGTATCGTGTGACGCTGCCACTGATTTTATTCTTGGCGAATGATTGGCGACAGATTGTGAAGAACGGTAATCGACGACGATACCATTGACCAGCATTTTTTCTTCTGAATATGAAACTGTTCCGCCCGATGGAGTCAACACCAAAACTCGCGCACTATTTGCCGGAATGGTGAATGATGTTTGATCTGAGACATTATTTTTTATAAAAGAATTTACTGCTGCATCATAGAGATCCGTTGTGGCGTTCCCGACATTGATCGAAACTGCGACCGAAGAATCGAACGGATTGAAATAAAGATACGTGGGATATGCCGGCGAATGCCCGAAATCTGTTCCTAATAAATTCAACTTCAAGACTTTAGGAACGTTTGTTGTTTCAACAACTGCTGCCAAATATCCGACATGCGACGAACCATAGAGTGCAAAGTTCGTGGCAGCCCAGTTATTTTTGATCGCATCTCCTGTTGCAAATGGGCTGATATTATTTTCTGTTTGCTTTATCGCCTCGTATCCGATGTACGAATGCGGATCGTTCACTTTCGACCAGTTGTCACCATCCTGATTTGTGTCCGGCAGACTGTTTGAATAAAAAAGACGAGACGCATTTGCTGCATTCAAAACCCATTTTCCAATTGCGCGTGCATATCGGTCATCGTACCGGGCGATTGGTGCAAGTGCTGCAACATGCTGTAATGTATTCATTAAAAAAGCATAGCTCGGTTGGAATTGACCAACTTCTCCAATCAGTCCGTACGCATCGTAATTTCCCCACGTACCAAGCGTTGTACCCCATGAACGAAGCGGTCCGATCTCGAAATTCCAATTGAATATTTTTTGAAGATCATATACTGTTCCAAGTTCGGCATTCATCCGAACTGCCGTATATGTTCCGTACACAAGCTGTAATTCGTACGATGGATTGATCGAAAGTGAGCTAAGAAACTCCATTGACCATTCAGCTCCGATGCGGTATTTTTTTACTCCTGTTTTCACATACGCTTGATACATCAACCACGCAATTGCTCCAGATGCTTCCGGCTCGTGAACATCAACATCATTCGGAGTCATTGTGGAAAGTTTCCACGCACGATGGTCCATATTTGGAAGATGCCATGGAACAGAACTCCCACCCATTGTTTTCGTTGCCTTCAGCCAACGATCTGCAACGATTATCAATTGTTGTTTGAATTCAGGAATTTCAGGATGCAGATCATACAATTGAAAGAAAAAAATATTCGGCATTGTTTCATACCACCAATCATCACCGCTTGATGCGCGGGGAGAATTCAGATACACGTTCTCCCCGGGAAGTGTGTTAAACCATTCTTTGCACATTGCCACCCAATCATTTCCATTTTGATTTCGCTTATCAATACCAACAAGTTCAGCCCCGATGACAGCGGGAAGACAATTGATCCCTTCTCCACCTAAGCCCGGGGAGCCAACGTATGATCTCAGTCGAAAACTCTGCGTTGCAGGATAGTTCACGGTATTTGCATACAATGAACTCAGCGGCAAATACTGTCCGCTTGTGCTGTAATTAAAGACAAGCGAATCATATCCTTTCGCGACCGATTTCCAATCTCGCATTGCATACGGCTGCGGAAGATTCGGCATCAGTTCAATCCTAGGAATTGATATTTGCTGTGCAAACATTTCAGAGAAGAGAAAAACGATCAGTATGAATCCGTTCAATTTCACTTTGTATTTTTCTTAAATTCAGACAAACGTTTCCCTTGTAATATAGAAACAGAGCCTTGTGTTTTATCGAGGACTAAACCCATCTCGTCGCTCCCAATAGAAAATATTGCAAAAAGATATATTTCAGTCTCACCATTCTTCACCCGCTTGTATTTGGTGAATTCCGCTGTCTTATCGTATTGTTCAAGTTCTATGATCGCATTCAATGCTTCGATTGTCGATTCTGCACCGGAATTTTTGTTGTATTCCGTATAACTGTGGATACCGTCGAAACATCTTCCAGTGGAAGGATCGTACATTTGAGCTTTAACTGCATTATTACCAAAGAACCACGATCCGGCGATCTGTGCCATAGTTAAATATTTTTTATCATTTGTTGCTTCATATAACCGAACTAATCCAATAACGATCGGTCTGATATCGTAGGCGATCTGTTCGAATTCACGATGTTTTGATGAATCGGCAACATCAAATTCACGTTTGAATCCATTGATCAATAATCTGCTGTAAAAACCATCTGCTTCACGTTGTGCTGAAACGACCATTTTATTATTCTTCAGCACTCGTCCTGCTTCAGCCAATGCCTGTGTCTGACCGTTTCCCCACGCGTGCCACATTGTTTCCCAAGAACGATGTAGTCCGAACGGATAGGTCCGACTGTCGCCGTTTTGCATCAACATCATTCCATCGCACAATTTTTCGATATACAATTTTACATTTGTATCTGCCGTTGCTTTATAATATTCGGTCAGGCCAAGAACAAGTTCTGTTGTCGCATCGGAACCTGATTCATACAATAACCATTGCGGAATCGTATAGCCGGATATTTCCCTTTTCTTTCCGTATTGTTGGAGTATCGTATCAATGTGAATGAATGTTTTTTCAATTCCTTTGCGTAGTGTCGCTGCAAATTGCGGATCTTCTTTTTCGAATATCCTGTATCCCAAACCGAAACACCAAACACCGCGTGCCGCCCACCATCCAAATGATTTAAAACTTGTTTTCCCTTCGCGGTTAATCGAATGATCGGCATAGATAAAATTATAGAATTGTCCATCCTCCGCCTGAAGTTTGAGAACGAATTTTAAAAATTCTTTAGCCTTGGTTTTACTTTGAATATTTTTAGTCAACTCGTAATGACGGAGATATGCTACCGCAGTTCGCGCAACATCATCCACGCACGTGATACCTTCATTACCAGCATCAACCCATTTGTAAGAGGGATAATCGGCATAGATGCGGATAATGTTCACTGAATCGCCACTCAGAAAGATCCGTTCGGACAAATGTTCGATATGGGAAAAATTCACGAGCGATTGCTGTGCAAATGCAATCATACTTGTCGTCAAAATAGCTGATGCAATTTTCTGAAATCTCATCGTTGTCCCTGTACAAAATGATTCACCTGATTCATTGTCGGCATCGCTGCTATCGCTCCTCGTTTTGTTGCAACCAGTGCACCGACCGCATTTGCGGTTCTACAAATTTCAATTAATTCTAATCGCGAAAGATCTTCGATCTGCTTTTTGGTTCGGATAATTCCTGCAAGCAACCCTACAAGAAATCCGTCGCCACAACCGACGGTATCAACAACCTTAACACTAAACCCCATTACTTCGCCGACACATTCTTTTGTCGCAAACGTGCAGCCATATTTATCTCTTGTGACAACAACTAATTGCGGCCCCATGGAATGTAGTTTATAAATTGCCTCCTTCAGATTTCCTGTTCCGACAAGCAGTTTAGCTTCAGCTTCATTCATTCGAAGTATTGTTGTGTACCGAATCATTTCACGGTAACTCTTCACGGCTTCTTTTGGATCTTTCCACAACGATATTCTGATGTTCGGGTCAAAACATACTATTTTTTTTCTCTTCAATGCATGTTGCGCAATTGCAAATGCACATTTTTTTGCTTCAGCATTCAACAGTAAGAACGGACCGATATTGATGATCGTTGATCTGCACACAGCATCAAGATCGATCTCTTTCTTCAATAAATGCTGATCTGCCGGATCTTTCTCCCAAAATTCAAAATCGCGACCACCATTCTTCGTAACAGCCACAAATGCAAGACGTGTTTTATAATTCAGATCGTCGATGATTAATTTTGTATCAACTCCATAGCAACGAAGTTCATTCTTCACAAATCTACCGAAAGAATCGCGACCGACTTTCCCAACAAATGCCGTTCGGATCCCCAATCGTGCCAAACCGACGGCAACATTTGCCGGTGCGCCGCCGGCAACTTTAATAAAATGCTGGGCTGTGGAAAGATCTTTTGTCGGCTTTGAAGAAACAAAATCGACAAATGCTTCACCGACCGATACGACTTCTGGAATTTTCATACTGTCTGTGGTTCAATGATACTTTTAATGGTCAATCCTTCTTCTTGATATCGAAGTGCTTCGTGAACATTTTCAAGTGGAAAACGTTTGATCGGAAAATCATCAACTTTGATAATCCCGGATGCCAACGCTTTGATCGCACGATCGAATGTCAACGGATTTACATACGATCCGACGATCGTCAATTCTTTGAAATAAACCTGATTTGGTTCTATAGGAAATGTCTTATCGATCGGACAAACACCGAAAAATTCAACCGTTCCCCCTCGTCGCGCAAGATGCAATGCACTTTGTGATGTTGAAGTCTTACCGACACATTCAATGACAACGTCAGCACCAACCCCGCTTATATCCATCACCACATCCTGAACATTCATTTCATTCGGGTTCAATACATACGACGCACCAAGTTTTTGTGCAATCATTCGTTTTTGTTCCGATGGTTCTACCACAATAGTTACAGAAGCTCCAGCAGAACGAACCAACTGCAACATCATCAAACCAATTGTTCCACTACCAAGAATGACAACTGAATCTCCAACTTTGATCTTTGCACGATCGATGCCGTGAAGTACACAAGAGACCGGTTCAATAAATGCGCTTGCGTTCATTGGAAAATGTTCAGGCAGACGATATAATTGCTGTTCTGGCACAATACAAAATTCCGCCATGCCGCCGTCAATATCCACACCAAGCGCGCGTAGATTCGAGCAAAGATGAACTTCACCCCGACGACAAAAATAACACGTTCCACAGCAAATATTCGGATCGACTGCTACCTGTTGTCCTTGTAAAAAATCTTTCACCGCTGAACCAACATCTTCGATGGTGCCGGAATATTCATGTCCTAAAATTACGGGAGGTGTTGAACGCGATTCCCCTTTTACAATATGGACATCAGTACCACATACTCCGCATGATACCACACGGACAAGAACTTCATCCGCTCTTAATGTGCGAAGAGATCTCTGTACGATTAAAAGATGGTTCGGTTTTTCAAAAACTGCTGCTTTCACGCTCTTACCATTTTACAACAATTTCCTCAGTTGATTTTCCGGCAACAAACGATATTGTTATATCAATCGTAGAATCGGAATTTTTAGTTATTATGATATTCCTAATTTTTTTCCCATTGAGAAGAACTTGTTGCGGCTTTTTGTTCGCAATAGTATTCAGTGTGGTTAAATGTCCTTTGAATGAAGATACTTTGCAATTGAGCTGTTTCTTTGGGGCAATATACTCAACCGAATGTACGACAGTGTTTGCATTGCACAGATACGGCTCCGAAATGTTACCAAAGGTAAAGGAAATATTTCGCGATGATCCTTGTTGCAAAGGAAAAACAAGTGAAGGAATTGTTCTCTCATCAGCAGAGAACAATTCCAAACGGTTTCCTTTTCCGCTTATCGTAACATCTTTGGTGCTGACAAATTTATAATTGAACCGAATAGTTGAATCAAAATGCGCACGATTTTC
>JANXZD010000343.1 GCA_025355705.1 Bacteroidota bacterium
GTGGTATTTGATCCTGATGGATATCAGCATCCGATGGCTCCATGGGATTCGGCACGAGGTTCATACTTTAAATCTTGGTGGGGTAGTGAATGGGGTTCAGCATTTAAAACAGTGTTATTCTCCAGTCTTACTGGCGTAAATAATGATGAACAAATTCCGGTGGCGTTCTCATTGGCACAGAATTATCCAAATCCATTTAACCCATCAACAACAATTCGGTATTCAATACCAACAACAAGCCAAGTTGTGTTGAAAATTTACAACATGCTCGGTCAGGAAGTTGCGTCGTTAGTCAACAAAGAACAACTCGTCGGTAATTATCAAGTTGTCTTTGATGCAAACAAACTAGCAACCGGTATTTATATTTATCGAATTCAAGCTGGTTCATTTGTAGAAACAAAGAAAATGATGTTACTTAAATAACATTGAACAATGCTGCCGAAAATTTATTTTTTCGGCAGCAACTTTTTTTATCGATAGGATTATCTTATGAATCTAAAATTTTATAAAATAGCAATTTGTTTACTATGGATTTCGTTGGTTGGTTTTTCTCAGCCAAAACGATCTGATGCAATTTGGGCTCGAACGGTGCCGTCTGGTTCAATTGTTCTTGATGGAAAATTAAATGAACCTGTTTGGGCAAAAGCGGAATCGATCTATGTTCAATATGGAAAAAGTGCCGGACTTCCTGGCAGCGGATATGCTACAGAGACCGGAACTGTACTTGATTCTACTAAAGCGGTAGTAAAGTTTCTCATAATGGGAGACTCTTTATATCTTGCGTTCACTGTTAAAGACAGTTCCATAGGTGGTGGAAATTTTGGTGCAGCGGATGGTATTATTTTTAATATCCGAGACAAGAGTGTCCCAGCAAATCGTCCATCACCATCAGGGGAATTTTTGTACGGATGGATTAACGAAAGCTGGATGGAACCAGGATCTGTTACTTCGGTTGGAGGAGCACCATCAACCGGACCAACAGCAAAATATACTAAAACAGATTATGAGACTGCCACAATAGTTCAAGGGAAATCAAATTCTGATGCGCTTCCCGATACCGGTTATACGGTTGAAATGAAAATCAATCTTAAAAAGCTTGGTTATAAAGTAAACGATGTGAGTGGCGACATTGTAATGTTTAACGTTGCATTTAGAGATTGTGATTGGTTTTGGCCTGTGCAGGATTGGGTAACATTTAGCAGAACGTGGATTCAAGGTCCTTGGGCGAATGTAAGCAACAAGAATTTTTTGCGAATCCATGTTCGTTCAGATGTTACAACATCCTCCGGTACTGTTCCGATTATTAAACCTGATTATACAATTCCCAATGGGAAGTTGATGGCAACCCCGATCATTGACGGTCAATTGAATGAAGCAGTATGGTCAAAAATTCCCGGATTTGATATTCGTTTTGGTGATGCAAAAATTCGAGATGCATATCCATTGGTCGGTCCTTTCGCAAGCGGTCAGTATCAACCTACTGTCAATGGCGGAACAGCAACGGTCTTTGATTCTTCCAAAGCTACAATTAAAATGTTCTTTAAAGGGAATACGCTGTATGTTGGTGTTGATGTTCAGGATCAGGCGGTTCAATTTACAGATGTTTATGATCGGTGGGATGGATTTTTGCTCACGATTAATGGAATGGGTAAAGATTATATGAATCAAACCGATCACGATCAAATTCCAATGAAACTTACTGTCACTGTTGGAAAAAATGGGAAGGACAGTTTAAGAGATTATTTTCCAAAATTGCGTGATTCATTAAAAGGAGCGCAAGTTGTTTTAAAATTAAAACCGAATACCACTGTTGACACTACCGGAAATGATGTGGACGAAGGATATCAGATTGAAGAAGCAATAGATTTAACAAAGATGGGTTATCCGGCAGGGCTTGGCGATGGTGTGTTGTACCTTGGTGCAACATTGTTTGATGGTGATTCTTATCTTCCGACATCATTAAGTTATGGAACACGCACATGGTGGTTTAGAGAACATGATGGATTTGCCGCGGCAGCGTTTGTCTATATGGATTCTACGGTTATCCTGACAGGTGTTGGGAGCAATAATGGTAAAGAACTCCCAACAGAATTTGAATTGTTAGGAAATTATCCAAATCCATTCAATCCTTCAACAACAATAAAATTCAATTTACCGTTTGAAGGAAATGTTTCATTGACCGTCTATGATATGCTTGGCCGCAGTGTCTCGAACAAAGAACTTGGTGAATTGAAGGCCGGATATAATTCCTTTATGTATGATGCATCTGGTTTAAGCACAGGAGTCTATTTCTACCAACTCCAGGCGCGCAATGCAACGTCTGAAAGAAAATCTTCGACGCCTTTTTCAAAGATGTTGTTGATAAAATAAATTGAACCAAAAAGCGAGGAAAAGATGATGAATCTTTTCCTCGCTTTTATGAATGCTGTAATTGAATTTTCATTCATCAATCATCGTTGTTGCTTCCATTCTTACAGTTGTTTTTATTCTGAACTTTGAGCACATCAATCGATATTTTCAATAAAATATTTTGAGCATGAAAAAGTTATCCACTGCACGCCATACCACTCGTTTCGGGATATTCTTTTTGATATTCCTTTCTCTGATTCCTTCAATTTCATTAGCAGATACCAGTGGAAAACTTACCGGCAGAATTACGGATAAAAAAACCGGTGAACCGCTTATCGGAGTAAATATTGTTGTTCAAGGAACATCGATTGGAACCGCAACAGATTTTGAAGGCTATTTTGTGATCATTAATGTTCCTCCCAATGTATATAATGTGCGGATCAGCAGTGTTGGCTATGAATCTAAAGTTGTTCAAGGTATTGCGATCAATTCAGGGCAAACAACAACTCTCAATGAGAAACTTTCGGAACAAGTTATAGAGGGAAATGAAGTTGTTGTCATTGCAGAAAAACCAATTGTCGATACACGCCAAACCAGTGCTGTTGCCATAATGAATAAAGAGCAGATCGCGGTACTTCCGGTCCAAAATCTTCAAGACATTGTAAATTTACAAGCCGGAGTTGTTGATGGACATTTTCGCGGAGGAAGAAAAGGCGAAGTACAATATCAAGTGGATGGCGTGACGGTAAATAATCCTCTCACCAACGAATCCGTTGTTTCTCTCGATCGATCGGTTTTACAAGAAGTTCAAGTCATTAGCGGTACTTTTGATGCCGAATATGGCCAGGCAATGAGCGGAGTTGTTAATGCTATTTTGCGAAGCGGCAAAACCGACGCGCTAGATTGGTCTGCAGAAATGTACGTAGGTGATTATGTTGGTTTTGGGAAAAATATAAAATATCCATATTTGGACCGCATAGATCCTATGGGAATTCAAAGTTATCAACTTTCTCTTAGCGGGCCAACTGGTTTACCAAAAACAACTTTCCTCTTGAGTGGAAGAAGATTTGTCTCACAAGGATATTATTTCGGGAAAAGAGTTTTTAATCCGAATGATAATTCAGACTTCAATGCAAAGATCATTAATCCTACCGGCGATAATACATTGATCCCTCTTTCTACCAATGATGAATGGTCCGGACAGATGAAATTATCCAATTCATCTTTTGAGGGTCTACAATTAAGTTATCAAGCACTGCTTAGTTTAACTAACAACAAACCATACCGATTCGATTTTCGATATAACCCGGATGGAGTGAAAACGCCCAGATCATTCTCTCTTGTTCATGGAATTGATTTTACACAAATGTTGTCGCCAAAAATCTTTTATACGATTAATCTTCGACAGAATAAAATTGATTATCGTGACTATAAATATGAAGATATCTACGATCCACGTTATTATCAGGCAAAAGAACCGAGAAGCGGAGGTGAGGACATTTACGATGGTGCAATAATTCAAGGCCTTGATCTTGGACGGTATATGGAAAAAACGACCGTGAATATTCTTAAAGCGTCAGTGACTGCTCAAGCAACCAATATTCACTTGATTAAGATCGGTGCAGAACTACAACTTTCAGATATCACGTATGGAAATCCGGGGGTTATAGATCGCGATACATTGACCGGTGTATTGATTCCTTATGTCAATAGTGCATTGTTCCCTGCACCGCAAAATTATAAACCGGTATCGTTCTCTCTCTATGCTCAAGATAGAATTGAATGGAAAGATGTTTCTGTTCGAGGTGGAGTACGCGTAGAATATTTTGATGCTAAGGCAACTGTTCCGAGCGATTTGCAAAACCCTGCCAATACTATAACGGGGGCTCCTTCTTCGAAAGCAAAAAATACAACCCCAAAAATTGTTGTTGCTCCGCGGTTGGGTGTCTCATATCCGATCATGGTTAACGGATCGATTTATTTTTCCTACGGGCATTTTTATCAACTCCCCGCTATCAATCAGTTCTTCTCAAACTCCGATTATTCTAAATTAAAAAATCTGGCAGGTGGTTCAACAAGTTATGGCGTGATCGGAAATCCGGACCTAAAGCCGGAATTCACAACGCAATATGAATTTGGAATGAAAGCTCAGCTTAATGATTATTTCGGAATTGACGGAAGTTTATATTATAAAGATATTCGTAATTTACTTGGCGTAGAAATTATTGAAACATATAACTCTTCGCGATATACACGATTAACAAATGTGGATTTCGGAAGTGTAAGTGGATTTACTCTGGCTCTTGATTATCGTATCAGTAGTTCATTCAATACTTCATTGGATTATTCAAATCAATTTGCACTCGGTAATTCAAGTGATCCTTCAGAAACTGCAACACGGGCGGCTGCAGGAAAAGATGCAAACCCTCGCGAGATACCATTTAATTGGGATCAACGACATACGGTGAATGCTCAAGTGGTCTTCCAAGATCCGAACAATTATTCACTTACGGCAATTGCTAAGTTTGCTTCAGGACAACCATACACTCCAACGATTGGAACAGGATTTGGTGCAGATCTGGAGGATAATTCCGGAAGAAAATCGAGCGGAGTAACTGTCGATTTTCGAGGTGAAAAACAAATCGATCTTTACGGTGTAGCCATGTCCGCTTTTATTCGTGTATTCAATGTCTTTAACACTTCATCGTTCAACGGATTTGTCTTCTCAACGACTGGCAGTCCAGATTATGCTATTTCTCCAAGTTCGGGTGATAGAGTTCAATTGATGGATCCAAACAGATACTTTGCACCTCGGAGAATCGAAATAGGGATCTCGGTTCGTGGTTCTTCGGCAATCGAATAATATTTTATAATCACTTCTTCTGACCTATGATGAAAAAGAATTTATTGATTTCTCTTAGTGTTGCGCTGCTAATGTTAACAGCGCAAGAAAACTATTCTCAAACAACATTGTTTCCGGTTGTTAAGAAAGAAAATCGTGGAAATTTCAACTTTGAAAGAACCGGAACACACGATGCAAACAATATTCGGACACTCTTTAAAAATTATGGGATGGTCGGATCTTTTCCTGATGAAGAAGGTTATGGTGATGTAACCAAAGTGGATCTAAGCGTTTTCCACTCAGTTGAAGTTCCCAAGGGAACAGGAATGAACTATACCGATGGTGTAACACCGTTTGTCTTGACCAAAATAAGAAAAACCAGCGGCGACTTTGCGTGGATCATGGAAACCGGTTTCAGAGAGCGTCAACAAAAAATTATCGGAACAGAACGGTATATGCGATTTGAACCGCGCCCCGGATATTTCCAAACCGATATATCGGTCAATAAAGATCGTTCTCCCGCATTGAGTCATCTTCCGAGAACATGGCCTGCTGCATGGATCGATAAATTGGATGATCCTACTGATCCGGGATGGAAGGGTTCATGGAACGGGTATTTCAAAAAACGTATCGCGGCTGATCAGGAAAGTTTTTTTGTGTTAGATGATGATGAATACAAAATATCTTCATTCAATGCTGACACTCGAGATGTAACACGCGGCGGATTAGGACTTCGCATTGAAGTGCGTGGATTTCAATGGTCTAATCCTCAATCCGGTAATGTTATTTTTTGGCATTATGATATTGCCAATGAAGGAACAACAGATTATCTCGACAATATTATCTTTGGTTTATATATGGATTCGGGCGTTGGTGGTTCTTCAATCGGTTGTGATGGCGTGGCAGAGTCTGATGATGATAATGCAAAATTTGATACTACCAATGGATTGAATTTAGTGTACACATGGGATTATTATGGTCATGGAGTGAGTAAAATCAGCAATTGCGGTAAGACCGGCTATCTTGGCTATGCGTATTTAGAAACACCTGGTAAACCCGATGACGGTATTGATAATGATAAAGATGGAATCACTGATGAAAAACGAGATGGCAATATCGGTCAGAAAATTGTAGGGCAGCAAAATATTTTGAACTATGTGAACACGCATTATAATCGGGCGTTGTTTGAATCCATTTATGGACCCGTAACATCAAGACCTGCATATAAAGACAGTGTTTGGTTTACAGGGGATGAAGATATGGATTGGTCGGCAAAATTTAACGATACCGGAGCTGACGGGATCTTTGGAACAAACGATGTTGGCGAGAATGACGGAATTCCGACTCAAGGAGAAACAAATTTTGGCGAAACAGATTTGCATGAATCGGACCAAATTGGTTTAACAGGATTTAAAATAAATAGAATTGCAACCGGTAAAACTACCGCGGGTCTTGAAACAGATGGAATAACATTTTGGAATGATCCGGGAAGCAAAGTTCCGGGTGAAAGTGGAAAATATTGGCCGCAAGCATTGTATGAACAGTTCACCGGTGAAAATGGAAAGAATCCGTTTGATGCGTCACAATGGATCGACTATAATATAGGATTTTTATTTGCTTCTGGAACATTCAAACTTCCCGCAGGCAGCAGAGAACGATTCAGTCTAGCGTTAGCCTATGGCAACGATCTGTATGATTTGCGAAAAACCACAGAAATTGTTCAACAGATCTATAATGCTAATTATCAATTTGCAACCCCGCCACCTCGTCCGACTTTGACCGCCGAGACCGGAGATCAATATGTTAAACTTTCATGGAATGATATAGCAGAACGTAGCATTGATCCTATAACGTATATTAACGATTTTGAAGGATATAGAATTTATCGGGCGACAGACCCGGAATTCAGAGATATTAAAGTTATTTCAAATGCTCAAGGTACAGGAGTTATGGTTTTTGGTAAACCACTCGTTCAGTTTGATCTGAGAGACGAGATACAGGGGTATTCCAATCTTACCGTTGAAGGTGTTCAATATTATCTGGGCAGCGAAACCGGAATCCAACATGATTATAAAGACACAACGGTAAATAACGGTCAAATTTATTATTACGCAATTGTTGCCTACGATTTCGGCTCTGATTCTTTGAAATTTTATCCGTCGGAAAATGCTGTATCTGTTTCTCAAACAGTTCGCGGAGGCATCATACTTCCTCCCAATATCGTTGAGGTTCGACCTGAGCCTAAAGTGTTAGGGTTTGTTCCGGCTACAACCAGCACTGT
The DNA here is from genome assembly GCA_025355705.1 of Bacteroidota bacterium. Taxonomy (GTDB): domain Bacteria; phylum Bacteroidota; class Ignavibacteria; order UBA10030; family UBA8401; genus UBA8401. The sequence continues at coordinate 7,473 of JANXZD010000343.1, forward strand.
TCGGCATACAATCGGTTATGGTGTCGGTACTATTTCGATCGATATCACCAATTCAAATTTAGTTCCTGATAATAGGACTATTTTTCTTCGATTTAAAAATACAGACGCATCAAAAATTCGACCGGAATCCTACGAACTTGTTGACAGCATCAATGGTAAAGTATATTTGGATAAAGGGACAGATCTTTCGGGAATTGGAAAGGGTGAAGTTGGATTTGGTATGAAGCCAAACATTAATACGCCGATTGCGACAGAAATTGATAGCAGTACAACCGGTTATCAAAAAGGGAATACGCTCAACATAAAAACAAATTTACTGTTGGAAAACACGGTCGATATCACAAAACGGAACATGGTGTTTCCAAAGAACATAAAAATTATTTTCAGTAATACTATCAGAGATACATCTCTCAGGTTAGGACCACAAGCACCTTCAACTCAAACGAAGTTTTCTATTTTTGGTGAAAATGAAGATAGATCAAAAATTAAATTACCGTTTGCATTGAAAGATTTAGATAAAGACAGCACGTTTGGCGGTTTTTCTGATGCAATATTTATTTTAGATACTGTTGGAAATGCTCGTAACCCAATTTGGTCTTTAAGTGTTGATACCCTTGGGAAAGGAATAGGACTTATTCCGATAAAACCCACATTGGGCGATACATTCAAAATCAATTTAAAGATCCCTATTTCTTCTTTTGATCAATTTTCATTTTCAACAGTTGGACAACGAATTGATGGCGGAAAAGCCAAAACGGATTTTACGTTACACCCCTATGTTGTTCCAAATCCGTATGTTGGTGCCGCAAGTTTTGAACCTGAAAAATATGCAATATCCGGGCGCGGTGAACGAAGAATAGAATTCCGTGGACTGCCGGCAAATTCAGCGGTTCGTATTTATACCGTAGCAGGTGCTCTCGTGCAGACCTTACGTCACGATGGGTCGAACGATGGGTTTGTAGCATGGAATTTGCGAACAAAAGACAATATGGATGCCGCTCCGGGACTCTATATATATCATGTGGATGGAAATCAAACCGGAACATACATTGGAAAATTTGCAATCATAAAATAATATTCGATTGTCATGAAAAATAAATTATTCTATCTTTTTATTTCGAGTTTGATGATGCTGCAACTAATTATTGCACAATCAAAGACCGGAACAACAATTGGTCAATTTTTATTGATCGAACCGAGCGGGAAAATATCTGCAATGGGAAATGCCGGTGTTGCAACATATGATGAAGCACTTTCATCGTATTATAATCCGGCAGCGCTCGGATACATTGCAAGTTCCAGTGTTCAATTTTCTCACAACGCTTGGTACGCCGATATTACGAATGATTATTTTGCAGCTTCGTTTCACGTTACCGATATGAGTTCGCTTGCGCTTTCAATTTCTACATTGAACTCCGGAGAGATTGCTGTGCGAACTGTTGAGCAGCCAATGGGTACCGGCGAACAATACATTGTTTCAGATTATTCGATAGGTATTGGGTACGGTCAAAAGATCACGGATCGATTCTCGGCCGGTATCCAAATATCGTATGTTCAAGAATCAATTTGGCATTCTGCGCTTTCGGTGTTCTCAATAAATTTTGGAACATTATATAAAATCACGGGTGACGGTTTGTTGCTTGGTGCAAGTATCTCTAATTTCGGTGCTCGTGGAAAATATAATGGAAGAGACCTTCGTATTCGATACGATTTTGATGCGACTCGAAACGGCGATAACAGCAGCCTGCCCGCAGAATTTATCACGGATGAATTTTCTCTCCCGATTATTTTCCGGGTGGGATTCAGTTATCCGGTAAAACTTGATGAGAGCAATGAGCTTCATTTTGTTGCCGACGCATTTCATCCAAGTGATAATTCTGAAAGCGTCAGTTTTGGCGGCGAATATAAATTTATGAATACATTCGCACTTCGTGCAGGGTATCAACATTTATTTCAAATAGATTCAGAATTAGGTCTTACGCTAGGCGGAGGAATTCTTTGGGATATTGCTAATTATGTCATTCATATCGATTATTCTTCCAATGGACATAAACGCTTGGGTAATACGCAGCGAATGACAGTGGGAATGGAATTTTAATCGTACTATAAGGTAGGTGAATTTTTCAGTGAAAAACTTCAAAACAAAATACGGCCACTTTGCAAATAATGGTAAAGAATTCGTAATAACAGATTTTAAAACACCGCGTCCGTGGACGAATATTTTGACCAATGGAGATTTTGGAGCGATCGTTTCTCAAACCGGTAGCGGATATAGCTGGAAATCCAATGCACAGCTGAACCGGATAACTCGGTGGGAACAGGATCTCATTAAAGATGAATGGGGAAAGTATCTATATATCCGCGATGATGTGAGTGGAAAATTCTGGTCTGCAGGATGGAAACCGGTCTGCGCGGAACCTGAGTTTTATGAAGTACATCATGGAATTGGATATACAAAAATCGTTTCACGAAATAACGGCATTGAAAGCGAATTGCTGATGTTTATTGCGAACGATGAACCGGTAGAATTATGGAAAGTAACGTTAAAGAATACGACCAAAAAAGAACGGACACTTTCTCTCTATTCGTATTTTGAGTGGAACCTTGGCGCTGCACCGGACTGGCATCGCGAATTTCATAAATGCTTTTTAAATACTGAGTACGATTCAACACTCGGTGCAATTTACGGCACAAAACGGTTGTGGGAAGTTCCTTCGCCAAACGGACACTGGAATCGCGATTGGGAATATGTGGCATTCCATTCTTCGAGCATAAAGCCTTCCGGATTTGATTGTGATAAAGAATCGTTTATGGGAATGTATGAGAATCAACGAGCGCCCAAATCTGTTGTTGAAGGAAAAATGAAAAAACAGTCGGGTAATTCACTTGATGCGATTGGTAGTCTGCAGATAAAAATCAAATTGAAACCGAATGAAAGTAAAGAAATTGTATTCATTCTCGGTGCGACTGAAGATAAAATAAAAGCAAAATCATTTGTCAAAAAATACCAATCGGTAAAAACTGTTGATGCAGAATTCTCTGCAATGCAAAAAAAATGGGATGGATTGTTAGGAGCACTGGAAGTTCATACACCCGATGATTCAATGAACATTATGTTGAATACGTGGCTCAAGTATCAAGCTATTGCCGGAAGATTGTGGGGAAGAACAGGATATTATCAAACCGGGGGGGCGTTCGGTTTCCGCGACCAGCTGCAGGATAGTCAGATATTTTTGCCGATCGATTCGACCTATACTAAAAAACAGATTCTTCTTCACGCTCGTCATCAATTTAAAGATGGACAAGTATATCACTGGTGGCACCCGCTTTCTGAAGTTGGGTTACCAACGGATATGACGGATGATCTTCTTTGGCTTCCATTTATTGTCAACGCATATATAGAAGAGACAAATGATTATTCAATTCTCAATGACCAAGAGCCTTTTATTGATGATGCTAACGGCGCAACAATCTATGATCATTGCGTGCGTGCTATTGAAAAGGTGTATACTCGAATGAGTAAACGCGGTTTACCGCTCATTGGTGCTGGAGATTGGAATGATGGTTTGAGTGCTGTTGGTTTGCAATGGAAAGGTGAATCAATTTGGCTTGGACAATTTCTGCATACAGTTCTTCTCAATTTTATACCGCTTGCAGAAAAAAGGTCTGATTCGACTGTCATTGAAAGATTTCGTGTGCGTGCAATGAAATTACGGGATGCAATAAATATTGAAGGGTGGGATGGCGAATATTATTATGGGGCGACAAAAGATAATGGTGAAAAACTAGGAAGCAAAACAAATACTGAAGGAAAAGTCTGGTTAAATACACAAACTTGGTCGGTCATTGGTGATGTTGCGGATGAACATCGAGCACATCAAGTGATGGATGTTGTGGAAAAAAAATTGGAACATAAACCAGGATAGACAAGTAGTGTTCCTGCTTTATG
>JANXZD010000345.1 GCA_025355705.1 Bacteroidota bacterium
CACCGCTGCGGGAAAAACATATACGCTTGATGAACCATTTTTTGTTCTTGCAACACAAAACCCGATCGAACAGGAAGGAACCTATCCCCTTCCCGAAGCACAGCTTGACCGGTTCATGTTCAATCTTTGGCTGGAATATCCTTCGTTCGCGGAAGAAATGCAGATCGTTAGATCAACAACAAGTCAATATGCCCCGAAGTTAAAACATATTTTAAGCGGCGATGATATTATTGATTATCAAGATCTTGTCCGTCGTGTACCGGTTGCAGATAATGTGATTGAGTTTGCCGTCAATCTTGTTGCAAAAACCCGTCCAAAAGATTCTCATTCGCCGCAATTCATCAAAGATTGGCTCACATGGGGCGCCGGTCCTCGCGCATCGCAATATTTAATTCTTGGTGCAAAGACCCGCGCGATTCTCAACGGTAAATACACTCCCGACATCGAAGATGTTCGCGCAGTTGCAATTCCTGTCTTGCGACATCGCATCATCCCCAACTTCAATGCAGAAGCAGATGGAATTACTGCGGTGCAGATTGTGGAAAAATTATTGGGTTAAATTTTCCACCATAGAGTCACAGATTTTTTAGGGCGAAAATAAACCGTCCTTTTTTATTACATTGAAATGTACCATATTTTATTATTTGATTGATATATCAAATTTGGTATATTGAGCTATGAGTTTCACGGTAGAATTACTTGATCCGGTCGTTGAATTCATTCTGGAACAGCCGATTAAAATGCAGGCAAAAATTCAACGGGCTGTACATCTGATGGAACAAGTGAAAGGAGAGAAATAAATGGATACGATGAAAAAAACAAATTCGCGTGATTTGCTGAAAAAGCAATTGAATAACCCCATTTTTAAAAAAGAATATGATGCGCTTGCAAAGGAATTTACTATCGCTAAAGAGGTAATCTCACTTAGAAGAAAAGCAAATATTACACAAAAAGAACTAGCTGAGCTCTCCGGCACTTCGCAGCCTGCTATTGCCCGGCTTGAGTCAGGTGAGTATCGAAATTTGTCTCTAACCTTTTTACGGCGCGTGGGAAAAGTATTGGGCGTTGTTCCTGAAATTCGTTTTAGGAAATCAACCGCGGCTTAACTTTGCAGAAGCCGATGGAATTACTGCTGTACAGATTGTAGAAAAATTATTGGGTTAAATTTATAATTGCAAATTCATAAACTTATTTTATAAAACAAAACATCTTAATGAAGACGTAAAAGACTTAATGATTGTATATTTATCATACTCTAATCTCTAGGTCAACATTATGGATGATGTAAAACAAAAACTGACACGTGCCGAACAGAAGGCAAAAGAATTATTTTCTGCCGTCGTAGAACGGAGACTAATTGTTCCCGGAAAATCTGAAAAGGAATTGTCGGATGAAATAGTTGCTCTTGCCAAAGAGCATTTTGGTATTGAAAACTACTGGCATAAAAAAATTGTCCGTGCTGGTGTCAACACGCTTAATTCGTTCAGTCCAAATCCACCGGATATCGTCATTCACCATGATGATATCGTGGTGTTGGATTTCGGCCCCATTGTTGAGGGATATGAAGCAGACCTTGGAAGAACATATGTTCTTGGCAACGATCCTTTAAAATTGAAATTGAAAAACGATGTGGAAGAGGCTTGGCATGAAGCAATGACATGGTATTCCATGCAGAAGAATCTTACCGGTGCTCAGTATTTTCACTATATGACCGAACTTGCGAAACGGTATGGCTGGGAATATGGCGGGGAAATAGCCGGCCACATTGTCGGTCCATTTCCTCATGAACAGCCGGATGATCCTAATGACCTGGGTTTGGATATTCATCCAGACAATCACAGCAGTATATTGCTCTTGGATAAACATGGAAACAAACGACATTGGATCTTGGAAATTCAATTCGTCGATAGAGTGAAAAAAATAGGGGCCTTCTTCGAACAGCTAATGCTGTAGACAAATAAATTGCTTCGCTACTAGCAATGGAGTGTAGTCATGACAGCATACGCTGGCATCCATCTTCTGGATTCCTGGTTATGTTTTCATCCCAACTTTTCCGCTATTCATCCCTCATCATTACTGTTTCGTAACCCTGCACTTGTAGCGGTTGCTCGTTTTCTTTACGTTCAAACACAAAAACGATAGCATCCATTAACTCTGTTACAATACCATAATGAAGAATTTCCTTCATTGGAAGATGATACTTGTATTGTTTTTCACTCTCTTTAATGTCGGCAAAGGGCAGGGAACATCGACCGCTGTTCAGCAGTTTCTGCCGGAGATTATTTCGCAGTTCCCCAATGTAAGAGATCTTGCTGTCTCATCGCAGGAAAATGAAATTTATTTTACTGCTCAAAGTATATTGGGAGAACTATCCTCGATCATCACCTGTAAAAAGAATCATGGAAAATGGTCAACTCCGGAAGTCGCTTCATTTTCGGGAATAGATCAGGATCTTGAACCGTTTTTATCACCCAACGGACTTCGATTATATTTTGTCTCGAACAGACCGAACGATTTAAAACCAACTGTTCCAAAAAATTATGACATTTGGTTCGTCGAAAGAAAAAATATCAACGACCGATGGTCTGCACCAAAAAATATTGGAGAACCTATCAACACCAACGAAGATGAGTTCTATCCTTCCGTTGCAGCATCAAATAATTTGTATTTTACGCGCGACGGTGCGGGCTCAAAAGGAAAAGATGATATCTTCTTTGCGAAATGGGAAAATGGTAAATACGTGACGCCCGTTTCAATGAGTGATTCCATCAACTCAACGGGATATGAATTCAATGCCTTCATTGCACCTGATGAATCGTTTTTACTCTATACATGTTACAACAGAACCGGCGGATTAGGAAGCGGAGACCTATATATAAGTTTCAATAAAGAAAACAATGATTGGACTGCTGCTGAAAATCTAGGGAAAGAAATAAATTCTGCAATGATGGACTATTGTCCGTTTGTCGATACAAAATCCGGGATATTGTATTTTACGAGCAAACGAAGTTCTGTAAAGACACAATTTGGGAAACGTCAAAAGGCTAAAGAACTATTGCAAGAAATGAGCAAATATGAGAATGGACAAAGCAGGTTATATAAAGCGAAAATCAACAGTATGGTAAAACGTAAAGAGAAAACATCAACTGAAAATTAAAAATTATCGCTTGTAATTTTTTATATACTCTGGTGTGTGAATTTCTCTCGCTAATCGTTCATCATCAATCGACTCATTAAATTGCAGCTGAACCGGCATCACCCCCGCCCAAATAGGTAATGTATAATCTTCCTCATCATCGTTCGCCGGTCCCGTTCGTACTTTTGCAGAAGCACTTTCAACATCGATTGCTACGATAGTGGTAATATTGGTCTCGTGTTTGTTCGGTTTTCTTGCGTCCTCCCATCGTCCTTTTGCAATGTGTTCTGTAAGAGCTTTAAAAACATCCCACTTTTCATCATAGTTGTCTATCACTCTTCCTTTGCCGAACAACACTGCTGAACGATAGTTCATGCTATGATGAAATACTGAACGCGCAAAGACAATCCCGTCGATCAGCGTCATTGTTAAACAGACACTATTCCCCGCTTTAATGTGTGTTAACATTCGATTAGCAACAGCCCCGTGAAGGTAGATCGTATCATCAATGCGCACATGGATTGTCGGCATAACAAACGGCTGATCTTCCAGAACAAATCCAACATGACAGATCAATGCTTCATCAACGATCTCATAGATCGTCTTTTTATCATACTGACCGCGCTTGGGAAGACGTTTAACTTTGTTCAGTTCGGTTTGTGGAAATTCACTCATGCAGACCTCAGTTGAAAATTGTTCTTAAATCAATGTCATTGCGGGTTTAAAGGTCAAAAAGTGTTGCTAAAATAACTGTAAGTTGTTCTTTGAAATAGCGTTATTGGTATAAAACTCCGACAAGGTGAAGAATCGTGACTAAAAAAGCACTGTGTACGATGTAAATCGTCCGACGTAAAACGATTTGGTAAAACACAAACACAACAACAACGATGGTATTGTCTTCAATGTCATAGAACATTTATTTGGAAATTACCATCAACTCATCATATCCATTGGTTTAAGAAATGGATCATTGAAGGATACAGTGTTTGACAACTCTCAAGTATCAGTAAACTGAGCAGGGCAACACTCAAACGTTGTATTCAGTATTGGTTGAAACGTCCACCACACAGTACGTATTCATTAGCGACGGTTCGACGTATCATTTGCGATGGAACATTCTTAGAACATCGCACTGGTATTTATCTCGTGATGAATGCTGATACCAAACAATTAGTGTATGCTGCTTATAATATATCAGAAGGATCTCGCACACTACCAATTGTCTACCGATCACTGGCTGATGCAGGATTGTCACCAAAGAGTGTAACTGTTGATGGAAACCCTAATCAAATCAAGTATTTACGCGAAGTGTGGCCTTCAATAAAATTACAGCGTTGTATCGTTCACGTTCAACGTCAGGGATTAAGTTGGTGTCGTCGAAATCCGAAACGAACCGATGTAAAACATTTACGAAAGATTTTTCTTCGCATCTGTGCGGTGAAAACATCTGCCGAAGTTTGCAAAGTCATCACTGATGTTGAAGCATGGGAACATCGCTTCGGAGAAGCAATTATCCACTCCACCGATCGCGGTTGGGTTTTTAGTGATTTACTACGCGCTCGTAGTATGTTACTAAAAGCGTTACCGAATATGTTTCACTTTACTACCAACAACCATATACCAAGTTCTACCAATACGCTTGAAAGTTATTTTAGTCGTCTCAAAGAACATTATCGTCACCATCGTGGTCTTGCAATCCATCATCGTGACGCTTACTTCAAATGGTACTTTTATTTATTACCTGGAAAAATTAGCAACAAA
>JANXZD010000086.1 GCA_025355705.1 Bacteroidota bacterium
TGTTGTTGTTGGGACAGAATCATCGCTGGCTCGTGCCACAATGCTGTTCGGCGAAAAGCTTTCACAGCATCTTACAACGGAAAACGACGGGATTGAATACAGAAGAATTTTTGTATCAAGCCATAACGTTGCAGGAAAAAAAATATTTCAACTGAATTTGGAAAAAGATTTTGGCGCCACCATCACGCGTGTTCGACGCGGCGATATCGATCTGATTCCTTCTCCCGATATGATCCTTGAGCTTGGTGACCGCGTTCGTGTTGTTACCCGGAAGGAAAATCTGGATACTGTCACAAAATTTTTTGGTGATTCAATCAAAGGAATTTCAGAAACGGATTTTCTCTCCCTCTCCTTCGGAATTGTGATCGGTGTGTTTGTCGGTATGTTTCCGATCCCACTTCCCAACGGAACATCATTTAAATTGGGATTTGCCGGCGGTCCATTGGTAGTGGCGTTGCTTCTTGGTCGGCTTCAACGAACAGGTTCGATCATCTGGACCCTTCCTTTTAGTGCAAACATGGTTTTACGTCAGATCGGCTTGATATTTTTTCTTGCTGGAATCGGCACTAAAGCCGGGTTCGGATTTGGAAGCACGTTTCAATCTGGAGGATTTGGTTATATCCTTGCCGGCGCAGCGATCACCAGTTTTGCAGCGATCACAACAATCGTCATCGGGTATAAGTTTTTGAAGATTCCTATGACGGCGTTGATGGGAATAGTCAGCGCGATTTCAACACAACCGGCAGCACTGGCATATGCAAATCAGCAGGCTCAAAACGAGCAGCCGAATCTGTTCTATACAAGTGTCTATCCTGCTTCGACTGTGGCAAAAATAATCTTAGCGCAGATATTGGTAACTGCGCTGTGGAGATAACCACTCAATACCAAGCGTGCATAAACATAAAACATTTCGTCATGCTGACGAATATCAGCATCTATTAATGAATGGATGCCGAAACAAGTTCGACATGACGTTGTTTTTTGGTTTAAGACATTTTTAAATTCGCTGTTTGTGTTAAACAGTTGGTTGTGTATATTATTGCCACAGAATTCACAAAACAATTGTGATACGATGAATAATAAAATGAAAACATTACCGCTTCTGCTTTTTCTTTGCATTTCTTCGGCGTTTTCTCAAAATGCCTGGGATGTCTATCAACAATCACTGAAGAAACTTGCAGAAAAAGATACAGCCGCTTTTGTACAACTAGCACAACAAGCTCTTGCGCTTGCTCCAAAGCATCCGAACCTCATGGTAAATCTTGCAAAAGCATTTGCGATAACAGGAAAAAAGACAAAAAGTATTGAATTGCTTGACGATATTTCCGTTATCGGCTTTGATTACGATGTGAGGAATGACAGCGGGTTCATCAATATCTGGAAACACTCTCTTCTTAAAGAAATTACTGAGAGAGTAAAGAGAAACACAGAAATTATTTCAAGCGATCTGGCATATACGCTCAATGAAAAGGATCTCGTTCCCGAAGGGATGACCTACGATCCGAGACAACAGCGATTTTATATCAGCAGTGTTTATAAACGTAAAATTGTCTTTGTAAATTCTGACGGTACATCGGGAGAACTTTTTACGGAAGCACAGGATGGCTTATACAGTAATTTCGGAATGAAAGTTGACGCCGCACGAAATCAACTATGGGTAATCGGCATTCTCAATTATCCTAAGGCGCGCATAATGAACAGGAACGAACCTCAGAAAGCCGCGGTGTTCCAATATAATCTTGAGACAAAGAAACTTATCCATCAATATATTCTGAACGATACAGCTCAACATATGTTTAACGATCTGGTTCTTGTCGGTGGAAATGTATTTGTGACCGACACGAAACAGCAGGCCGTTTATAAAATTGTACCGGCAAAACAAACAATTGAATTGTGGTTTCAAAACGGAAATTCATTCCGCCCAAATGGAATCACGGTATCGCAGGATCAGCGATATCTTTTTGTTGCCCATTGGGATGGGATCACGCGGATCGGAGTTGCCGACACACACCACATACAACTGCAAACGAAATTGAACACAACGCTTTCCGGAATAGATGGATTATATTTTTACGGTAACGATTTGATCGCGATCCAAAACAATGCCGGACCTCAATCGCGAGTGATGCGATTTGAATTGAACAAAGAGTTGAACAGCGTTGTTCGATCGACAATCTTAGAGTCAGGAAACCCCTTATTCAATGTTCCGACAACCGGTGTGATCGTCGGTGACGATTTTTATTTCATTGCAAACAGCCAACTGCGAAGCTTTAATGGTGATGGAACGATCTTTTCTGACGATAAACTGCAGC
>JANXZD010000397.1 GCA_025355705.1 Bacteroidota bacterium
ACGATTATGATAAGCGCAACTCCATCCTTCAATGGATGCGTTCGCAAGTATATCGTTCGTGTAACGAGTATATCCGTCCGGGTGATTCAATACTTGACATCAACGCCGGAACCGGAATTGATGCAATTCATTTTGCCCAACAAGGTCATCCGGTTGTTGCCGTTGATAATGCGGAAGGGATGGTTGTTGAGATGCAGAAAAAAGTACATACAGTGAATCTTTCTCATCTTATTCGGGTGCAGAAATCATCTTTTACAAACCTTGAGTCTTTATATCCGGAAAAATTCCATCATGTGTTTTCAAATTTTGGCGGGTTAAACTGCATCGCTGATCTTCGACCCGTTGCCGATCAATTAAAACAGCTTATGCATCCCAGTGGAATTGTCACTCTCGTTATCATGCCGGCATTTTGTCCGTGGGAAATTTTACATTTTCTCAAAGGGAATTTTTCACTTGCATTCCGCCGATTTCGAAAGAACGGCAGCATGGCGCACATCGAAGGAAATTATTTCCTCACGTATTATCATTCGCCTGCAAAGACGGTGAAAAGTTTCGGAAACCAATTCAAAGTGATAAGTTTGCAGGGATTAGCATCTTTCTCTCCGCCACCGTATATGGATACGTTTCCACAAAAATATCAACACATATATAAATTCCTTATTGCGCTCGATAATTTGTTCGCACAATATCCTCCGTTCAATCGGTGGGCAGATCACTATATTCTGACACTGCAGTACATTCCTGAGGAATCGTGAATATCCGCACACTGTCCACTGATCTTCGTTCACGATTTCATACGGTTCGAGCCATGTTTTCACTTCTTTCGGCATGTCAGAAACGCACATACCGTCTGTTTGTTGTTTGGATGTTCTGCAGTTCGCTGATAGAGATCTTCACGCTCGGCATCTTTGTCTTTTTTCTTAAGGTGATGACGGCACCCGATCTGCTGACAACATCACCATGGGGAACTATGTTCATGCAGATTGCAGGACGTACTTCGGTTCCGGAGAGTATTATTGTCTTTGGATGCATTCTTATTCTGCTCTTTCTTTTTAAGAATTGGGTTACCTATACGATGTATTCATCGTTTAACAAATTTGTTTATGAAATCGCAACATCACTTTCCAGGGAAAAATTACGGGAATACTTCTCTCTCGATTTTTCTGAAGTGGAAAAAAGAAACACTTCAGAATATGCACGCCAGATCATTCATGTCCCGATAGAATTTTCCCAACATCTTGTACTGGGAAGCATGGTTATCCTTTCTGAAACGTTGCTCGTACTCCTGCTGAGCATTACTGTTCTCATCTTCAATACAAACACTTTTCTTCTTACCATAGGATTTTTTCTTCCATTCATTGTGCTCACCCGTTTTATCAGCATCAGAAAATTGCGGAACGTGAAAAAAACGATACACTCCATTAGTGATAATAATAGCAAAGTTCTTTCCGATATTTTGAATGGTTATGTGGATGCTAAAATATACCGCAAAGAAGAATATTTCACGTACCGATTTAGCGGAATGCAGGAAATGCTCAACAAAGAACTTGCGCTGTTGAATAGTGTCAATACACTTCCTGCAAAGTTGTCGGAAGTATTTCTCATCTGCGCAATGGTCGTTATTCTTTTTATTTCCTTTGGCAGTGGAAGCAATGGCGGGATCACAACAATTGCAGCGGTCTTTGTCGCCTTTCTTTATCGCGCAGTTCCTTCGGTGAATAAAATATTGGCGTTATGGTCGAATGCACATACCTATGCAACAACAATTACAATACTGCAACCTCTTTTAAAATCCACTTCACAGAAATCAATTCAGTCGGATACCGTTGATCATTTAAAATTCCACAATAATCTTGAACTGCAAAACATTTCTTTCACGTACAAATGCAGAGAAACACAGCTCCTGAATAAGGTTTCCATGACAATTCACAAAGGAGACGTGATCGGGATCGTCGGAAAATCAGGATTGGGAAAAACCACGGTCATCCATCTTTTGCTTCGTCTGTTGAACCCTTCTAGCGGCGTTATCG
>JANXZD010000408.1 GCA_025355705.1 Bacteroidota bacterium
GTTGATGCCGAAGACTTCAGTTGAGATTTCACTGGATTGGAACTATGATATTCCAAAGAATGCCGAACTTCGCACCGGAAGTGAAGGAAATAATTTCGGCATCAGTCAATGGTATCCGCAGGTTGCGGTGTATGACGATCAACGGGGATGGGACAGAACGCAATATCTTGGATCGGCGGAATTCTATACGGAATACGGGAATTGGAATGTGAATATCACCGTTCCAAAGAATTTCATCGTTGCATCAACCGGTACGTTGACCAATCCAAACGATGTCCTTACTTCGATACAATTGCAGCGGTTCAATGCTCTTTCCAGTGACTCAACAACACGAATCATTCTTCCCGATGAAATCAAAGCAACAGCAGAGAGCGTTAATGATGTAAAATCAACCTGGAAATTCACTGCGGAGAATGTCCGCGATTTTGCATTTGCTGCTTCGGCAAATTTTGTCTGGGATGGAACAATAACGAATACCGGAGTTTGCATTTATGCATTCTATCATCCGAATGAATTCCGTACTTCGTTCCCTCTGCTGATGAGCGATGCATCAAATTGGGACGAGGGTGCACAGATGGCAAAACATGTCATTGAACATTTCTCAAAACATTTCGGCAAATATATTTATCCTCAGGCAACGATCGTTTCCGGTCCTGTCGGCGGAATGGAATATCCGATGATGATCTATGCCAGTGCGGGTGATCCGATCAGCAATCTATTATACTACACCATTGCCCACGAACTCGGACACGAATGGTATCCGATGATGATCGGGAGCAACGAAACGAACTATCCATTTATGGATGAAGGATTCAACACATTCATTACTGCAACAGCAGTTGAAGATCGTTACGGTAATAACGGGCTCCTCCATAAAGATTTTCTAAAAAAATATTCATGGATGAATCTTCCGGAATCGAATGTGCGGTTATTTGAACAGCGATTCTATCTACTGTCTGCACGGGAAAATAACGAGGCAACATTGATGTCGCATCCGTATTTGATCTCTTCACAGCAATACGGAACAATGGCGTATCAAAAACCGGGAACTGTGCTTGTCATGCTTGAAGATGTCATCGGTGCGGAGCGATTCTCAAAAGGGATGAATGACTATTATAATCGTTGGTTGTTTAAACATCCCTATCCGCATGATTTTTTCAACACAATGGAAGATGCTGCAGGGCGTGATCTCGATTGGTTCTGGAACGAGTGGTTCGATCAAACGTGGAAACTTGATATCGCTGTTGATGAAGTTCGCAATGAAAAGAAGGATGGGAAGAATATTTCCACGATCGTTCTTGAAAATAAAGAACAGATCATCATGCCTGCAACGCTTCGGATTTCACTTGCAGACGGCACAACACGCGATATCCGTTTTTCAGAAACTGTCTGGAATAAAGGTCATCGTACCGAAATTGTGATCGACTCTCTTCCTGCTGCAATAAACAATGTTATCATCGATCCTGAAATGAAACTTGCCGATGTCAACCGTTTGAACAACTCGTGGTGCATGCCCCCCGTTGTATTCGATTATGGATTGAATATCACCAATCTTCTTACCTATCCGCTGGATGCGTATCGCATCAATGCCGCACCCGCGGCTGGGTTCAATCTTCGGGATGGATTTGAGATCGGCACAAACATCAGCGGAAGTTACATAGCAACCGATCACGTTGTTTCGTTGCATACAAAATATGGAACACGAAGCAACGTTCCCGACTATGAACTTTCATATTTTACACCGCTTCGATTATGGGATCCGCAATTGACCACATCAGCAAGATTGTTCCGATTGGATGGATTCAGCGGCTGGCAATGGATCATTGAAAAAACATTCGATGCGCGAAAAAATCTGGCTCGAAGTTATGCACAAACATTCACCATCACCACAAGCATTCTTTCTATCCGGGTGAATGATGACCGATATCTCGACAATCCTGCTCAATGGAACCGCGCAGGAAATCTTGACGCGGGATTCATCAGCTTAAAATATTTTGAGAACAGCGGACAGGGAAGATTCTTCCTTCGGTTGGATGATGAATTTGGAACCCCAACATCGACATTCAGTTATTCCAAGCTGACTACGGAAGCAAAGTTCGATCACCCGTTATTTTTCGGGGTGAAAATGAACTGGAGATTTTATGGAGGAAGTTCAACAGGAAATGTTCCGGTGCAGACTGCACACTCATTAAC
This sequence comes from Bacteroidota bacterium, assembly GCA_025355705.1. GTDB lineage: Bacteria > Bacteroidota > Ignavibacteria > UBA10030 > UBA8401 > UBA8401. Next base: position 2,194 of record JANXZD010000408.1, read on the forward strand.
ACAATCCACCCCGCTTGAAAAATTCGACAGCTGGTTCTATCGCACTCCCGTGGTCGGACGTTCGCTTCGTGATAATTTTATAAATCCGGGCGGAGGAAATTTATTCATGCAGCATGATACGGTTGCACGGAATGTGACGGCATTGAATATCGCATTATCCAAAGGTCCGCTGGTACTGTTTGCCGACGGCGGAACGTTATGGGATTCAACAAAGACACGATTCAAACAATTCTTTTATGATGCCGGTGTAGGATTGCAGATGAATTTAGGAAATATTCGCCTTCCATCATTTCGCAGCGGCAACATTGGAATGGGAATATTTTTTCCTTTATGGATCAAAGATCCAGCACGACCAAAAGATAAGGAATTTGGATACCGCTGGAGAATTGTGTTTGGTGTAAGATTGTAATAAAAAATATCGTCATGCTGACGAACGTCAGCATCTTTTTTATGAAGCAAGGATTTGTATATATTTTATCAAATTATAAGCGAAATGTTTTTTATATCGATGTAACGAGTGATCTTAAAAAAAGATTGCAGGAACATCGTGATGGAATAGACTCCGCTTTTACAAATAAATACAAAGTCCATTTCTTAATGTATTTCGAAGAATTTCAATCTATTCAGCTTGCTATTGAACGCGAAAAAAAATTAAAAAACTGGCGCAGAGATTGGAAGATCGATCTTATTAAAACAACTAACCCTGACTTGATAAATCTTAATTCTCAATGATTCTATATAAAAGATGCTGAATAAACGCCTTCGGCGTTTTTCAGCATGACGTGATTTTCTGCCTGCCAGAACTATTTCAAACTCCTTTCTGTTCTCCTAAATATCTATATTTCCATACAATATCTTCCATTCACCATCGTCTTGTAATGTGAACACAGATACTAACAATACGGAACAACCAGTGGTACATGCGATAACATTAGAAAAGCAACCGTCCGGAAATCTTGCCGCGGAACAGACTTTCCGAACGGAACGAAAACGTCTTTTCGATTTTATTCGGCGGCGTGTGCGCACAGAGGAAGATGCGGAGGATATCCTTTCGGATGTCTTCTATCAATTGATCTCCAGTTACAGCGTTACCGAACCGATCGAAAAGATGACATCGTGGCTATTCACTGTTGCCCGCAACAAGATCATTGATTGGTACAGGAAGAAACGTCCCGAGTCGCTTCCGCGCGATCTGAACGATCCTTCACTTCCGTTGAATCTTGAAGATATTCTCTACGATCCGACTCAGAATCCCGATCAAGTATATGCACGCTCTCTTGTCTGGACGGAATTGGCGGAAGCGCTGGATGAATTGCCGGAAGAACAGAAACAAGTATTTGTGATGCACGAGCTGGAAGGAAAAAGTTTTAAAGAGATTGCAGAGATCACCGGCGAACCGCAGAACACGCTTCTTTCCCGAAAACGATATGCGGTGTTGTATCTGAGAGAACAGCTTCAAGAACTGTACGACGAATTTGAGTTCAATAAATAAAAAAATAATTGTCATTCTCGAATGACGAACAGAAAAATTTGAAACATATTTAAGGAGATACAATCATGAAATATTGGTGGATCGGAAAGATCGCAAAATTCATCGCACTCGGAATCGTCGCCATGATATTGATCGGCTTTGCCGTGATGCAGTTATGGAACTGGCTCATTCCGGATATTTTTCACGGACCGACCGTGACCTACTGGCAGGCAATGGGACTTCTTCTTCTTTCGCACATTCTTGTACGAGGATGGCATGGACATAGCGGAA
>JANXZD010000431.1 GCA_025355705.1 Bacteroidota bacterium
GTTGTTCGGCAGGTTGGGACTCGATTTGAGTTCGAGAAGAATCTTCTGATTGTTTGAAAACGATCTCTTGCTGATGAAATTTCTTCGGTGCGACAAGATCACTGAACCATATTTGATAAGCGCCGAGACCAATTGCAATAATAAGCACCGCTGCCGCAAGACCGATATACTGATAATTGAAGAATTGTGATGACCGCTCGCGTTGGAGTTTTTTACGGAGTTTCGCTTTTATAATGTCACGTCCATGACGACGAATACCAGCCAGTATCTCAATTTCTTCCTGAAGTTTCACCTGACACGGCTCACAATCCGCAATCTCCGCGTCCATTCGCTTCTTCTCTTCAGCAGATAGCTTATTGAGAATGTATTTCTCAACTAGTTCAGGATCGTCCGTCCAATATTTTTTTGAATTATCACTCATAGTTTTATTTCAAATCAATCCCAACGTAATCCCTGAATCTTTCAAAATCTTTTCCAACATCTTCTTGCACGTATATTTTTTTGATTTCACTGTTGCAGCGTTGGCAAATCCCATTTGCGCCGCTATATCTTCTTGTGATTTCTCTTCCCAATAATAAAGCAATAAAAGAGTCTTACAGGGATCACCCAGGTGCTCTAACGCGGAAGCTACTGTTTGAGAACGCTCTGATTCAACCATCAAATCTAACTGCGATGCGTCATCAGATCCTAAAAAATCACTTTGAAATTCCGTCGGAGTTTCGCGTTGTCTTCTCGACCTTTTTCTGGACCAGACATTCTTCGCGATTGCAAAAAGGAATGTGCTTAATTTTGCTGTGTATTCAAATCTGCCGCTCCGAACACGTTCCCACAAAATGATTACTGAATCCTGCAGCACATCTTCCGCATCATCATTACTGCCGCTGTTCTTTAACACGAGCGATACAATCGCCTTCCGGTTCTGCTGATAGATCATCACCAAGGCATCGTCGTCACCTCTCTTCATCAGATCAAGGATCTTTGCATCGTCGTTCAGAAAAAAGATTGGCGGCTTCATTTACCTTTCAACAGTTAATGACATACACAGACAAGAGGTGAACGCAACAAAGTACTAATTCAATTCCACAAATACCAAAGGAGGCGTTATGAAAAACAGATTCACTGCAATTCTCACCGTTATACTGTTCATAGGACTTAATTCATTTGCCATGACATTTCACGTACCCTCTCCTGTTTTTACATTGAATGGAAAATTGAACTGTCCGGTCATTTCTGAACGAGGAGGAACCGCCTACCTGCAATTGACACTCACCTCCCCCAATATTATGAGTGAAAAACAACGGAAGCCTATGAATCTTTCTGTTGTGATCGACAGAAGCGGTTCAATGAGCGACCAACGAAAAATGGAATATGCCAAACAAGCATTTGCCTCTCTCGTTGATCAATTACAACCAAATGATATTCTTTCCATTGTGATCTACGACGATGTTGTTGACATTATTCGCCGCGCTCAGACGGTTGGTCGTGATAAATATTCAATCAAACGATTGATCGATGAAGTATATCCACGCAACTCCACAAATCTTGGCGGCGGATTAGTTGAAGGATTACGCCAATCCGAAAAATATGCGGGAAAAGAATTCATCAATCGCGTTGTTCTGCTTTCGGACGGATTGGCAAATGTCGGTATTACCGATCCGGTGGAATTGAACCGCATTGCAAAACGATACCGGAACAAATCCATTTCCGTAACAACAATGGGCGTCGGACTGGATTACAATGAAAATCTTATGATGGGGCTTTCGGAAAGCAGTGGCGGCAATTATTATTTCATTGAACATCCTCATTCTCTTGCAGCAATTATTCGTCAAGAATTTGAGATGGCTTCATCGGTCGTTGCGCAGAACGGAGCGATCTATCTTACGCTTGGAGATAATGTTCACGTACAGGATGTTGTCGGCTGTGAATTTAAGAATAAAAATGCTCGATATATTATTCCAATCGGTGATCTGTATGCAAATGAAACGCGAGATTTTACTGTAGAACTTTCCGTTCCAGCGGGAACTGGAAGCAGGATCGTCGCATCGGGAGAATTGAGATATGAGAGTGCAACGATCATTGCTTCGTTCCCAACATTTTCCGCAAAAGTTACATACACGAGAGATTTCGCAGAAGTAGAAAAGAATCGCGATATCTCTACTCAGGCAAAAGCGGATATCGCAGTGTCAACGCGAAAAGTTGAACAAGCAATGCAGGCGATGGATAACGGAGATCAAGTTGCCGCAGAAATGCGATTAAATGAAGCAAAAGATCTGATGAGCGCATCACCTGCCGTGTCTGCAGCCGGAGCAAGCGGTGAATCGGTTCGTTCACAACTTGGAAAGATCGAATCATATCAAAAAAGCGCAAAAGAAGATGATTCACGAAAAGCAAAAAAATCGATCCAGTATGAAAATTATAAAACCAGGAAGAATAAATAATCTCACCACCACCCCTTAATCCCCTCCTCAAATGAGGAGGGGAAATAATAACTAGGAGGCAGTTATGAAAACCACAATGAACGTTGCCACAATGGAACTACGAAATCTGTATCATCGATATATGGCGGAAGGACTACTTGCATCGGGCTTGCTGCATATTATCGTAATAGCCGGATTGACTTTTTCTCTCACGCAAGACCGTAATAGTACAGTAAAAATTATTGCATGCGGATTCCCCGCCAATCCAAACAATGTATTTTTTGATAATCCAATTATCAACACACCAAGAGTCCCAAGAATTCATATTTCACAAAGCTCGTTTGGGATACCAATCCCGGTTCCGGATCTAAATATTATTGATGAACCAATAGATGAAGGAATAACACAAACAAATGGGATTAACGGAACCGATAATGGTATTATTGATGGAACTGATATTCCCGGCTCAGGCGATGGGACATTAATTGAAGTTGAAACAGCTCCAAAAGATTTTATTCCAGGAATAGAAAAATATCCTGTGATTATTTCAAATCCTTCGCCAAAATACCCGGAGATTGCCA
>JANXZD010000432.1 GCA_025355705.1 Bacteroidota bacterium
CGGTGACATCCTGTGGTTTTACAAATTTTTTCTGGAGCTGTGAGAATTTAGAATGGTCGACAGAAGGTTTTTCTTTCTTGAACTTTGTCTTCAATTCTGCAAGAGGAGTTGGTTCTATTTCTTTTTTGGTGATCGTTGCTATAAAAATGAGAGCAATGATTGCCATTGCGAGCATCGGAATTATGAATCGTTTCATAAGATGTCTTGATAAGTATTCATGAAAATTTATTTCTCAAGAAACAGCTCCCGTGGCGACTTCATCACGCACCGGGGAGTGTTCCTTGAGTTGTTCTGAGTGAAGGTTTGAAATTTTTGTGATCTGTTCTTTTATTCGTTCACAGTTACTGGAAAGTTTATACACTTCGCATACTCTGCAATCAAGTTCAGCGCAAACGGAATGTTCGTGTTTGTATGTCCAACATCCGCCAAGATGATTCTTGTATGCGGGACAGATGTTTTGCTCGTCTGAAGAACATTTAATAATGTCCCAACATGGGATCATTCCGTGAATACGTTTCATGCCACCGATACTGATCTTTTCTTCGTTGATCGCTTTTCGAATACACCGAAGGCGTTCAATATCAGAATCTGAATAGATTCTCTGATTTCCCTCGCTCTTTGATATTATAATCAAGCCTTCACTTTCGTACAACCGAAGTGTTTGAACGGAGACACCGAGCATTCTTGCTGCAGTTCCAATTGGATAGATAGGATTGTCTTGAAATTTGGTTGTCATAGCTATATTTATAATTAGCAAGTTATATGCCATCAAAAATTGTTGTTTTTTTTGTATATTGGTGGCGAATCTTCCTCTTTTTGACAAAAACCTTTTTTTGATTCTTATCTATGGAAACAAGAAAAACTCAACTCATCAAAAATAGGGGCATTTTCATCATTTTATATTCAGACAAATGGCACTCAAATTGTAGTTAATGTTTCAAATTTCGAATCACTTAAAAAAGAAAGGAAATACAATGCCCAAATATGTCTATAGTTTTGGAGGCGGAAAAGCTGCAGGAAAGGCTTCAATGAAATCACTGCTCGGTGGCAAAGGAGCAAATCTTGCTGAAATGACAAATATCGGTCTTCCAGTGCCCCCTGGTTTCACCATAACAACAGAAGTTTGTACATATTATTATTCCCACAACAAGCACTATCCTACAACACTTGCCAAAGAAGTCTTTACAGCAATCCAAAAATTAAATAAACACATGAATGCAAAATTCGGGGATTCGAAGAATGCATTGCTTGTTTCCGTTCGTTCGGGTGCGCGTGCTTCAATGCCGGGAATGATGGATACGATCTTGAATTTGGGTATGAATGATGTGGTTGCGGAAGGATTGATCGAAAAAACAAAGAATCCACGGTTTGTCTATGATTCATACCGCCGTTTTGTACAGATGTACGGTGATGTTGTGATGGGAGTTCAGGCAAAAGGAAAACATGACAGCGATCCGTTCGAAGCGATCATTGAACATAAAAAGAAAGAGAAAAAAGTTACGCTTGATACCGATCTGACCGCTGATGATCTTAAAGATCTTGTAAAATTATTTAAAAAAGCGATCAAACAAAATACCGGAAAAGATTTTCCGGACGATCCTGAAGATCAATTATGGGGAGCAGTCGGAGCAGTGTTCGGATCGTGGAACAATGAACGCGCAAATGCTTATCGCAAGATGAACGGAATTCCGACCTCGTGGGGAACCGCAGTGAATATCCAGGCGATGGTGTACGGAAATATGGGTGAGAATTCCGGAACCGGTGTTGCGTTCACACGTAACGCAGCAACAGGTGAGAATGAATTCTACGGCGAATATCTGATGAACGCACAAGGTGAAGATGTTGTTGCGGGAATTCGCACTCCTTTGCATATCAGTGAATTGAAAAAAGCACGTCCGGTGATCTATAAACAATTAGATGTGATCAGAAAGAATCTTGAAAAACATTTCCATGACATGATGGATATCGAATTCACGATCCAGGACGGAAAATTATATATGCTGCAATGCCGCGCCGGAAAACGAACCGCGCTTGCCGCGATCCGCATTGCGATTGACATGGTGAAAGAACGATTGATCACCGATAAAGAAGCTCTAGGAAGAATTGAACCGGATGCATTGAATCAGTTGCTCCGTCCGATATTCGATCTGATCCAAAAGGATGTTGCGATTAAAAACGGACGATTGCTTGCAAAAGGATTGGCAGCAGGTCCGGGAGCTGCTACAGGACGAGTTGTATTCACTGCCCCTGATGCAGAAGAATGGAAGAGCCGCGGCGAATTGGTAATTCTCTGCCGCACGGAAACTTCTCCGGAAGATATCAAAGGTATGGATGCATCGGAAGGAATTCTAACGGCATTCGGCGGAATGACGTCGCATGCTGCGTTGGTTGCACGCCAAATGGGAAAAGTGTGCATTGTTGGATGTTCTTCCATCGAAGTTGATTACAAATCACTTTCGATGAAAGTTGCCGGAAAGACCATTAAACAAGGTGACTGGATCTCGATCGACGGTTCCACCGGAGAAGTGATCGAAGGAAAAATCCCGACGAAACCTTCCGAAGTGATGGAAGTGCTCATCAGCAAAACACTCAATTCGAAAAAAGCACCGATCTATGAAAGTTTTGCAAAGATCATGACTTGGGCGGACAAATACAGAATGTTGAAGATTCGTACCAATGCAGATCAACCGGATCAAGCTGTCAACGCAGTTGCGTTTGGCGCAGAGGGAATTGGATTATGCCGCACAGAACATATGTTCTTTGGTGAAGAAAAGATCATGCCAATGCGCGAGATGATCCTTTCCGATACCGTTGAACAACGTAAACTGGCATTGGCGAAATTGCTGCCACTTCAACGAAAAGATTTTGAAGGAATTTTCCGCGCTATGGACGGCCTGCCGGTCACGATCCGAACGATCGATCCGCCGTTGCATGAATTCTTGCCGCATGATAAAGAAATGCAACAATCTATTGCTAAGGAAATGGGGATCAGCTACGATAAAGTCCATCGTCGGGTGCAGGAATTACATGAATTCAATCCGATGCTTGGTTTTCGCGGATGTCGTCTTGGTATCATCTACCCGGAAATTACCGAAATGCAAAGCCGTGCTATCTTTGAGGCAGCAGCGAATATCATCAAAGAAGGAAAAGATGTGCTTCCTGAAATCATGATTCCGCTGGTTGGCAATGTATTGGAGTTAGAAGATCAGGCAAAATTGGTCCATAAAATTGCAAAAGATGTGATGACCGAAAAGAAATTGAAGTTCAAATATCTTGTCGGAACAATGATCGAAGTTCCGCGCGGCGCTCTGACTGCGGATAAGATCGCAGGCGTTGCAGAATTCTTCAGTTTTGGAACGAACGATCTTACAC
>JANXZD010000457.1 GCA_025355705.1 Bacteroidota bacterium
CGGTGAATCAAATATTAATAATTGGATAAGGTCTTCTTCGGGCGAAGAAATATTTATGAAAACTGTCCGAGATAATTTAAAGGATTTTGAATATTCCGAACAATATATTGAGTTTGTAAAGGGTTTTAAAACATTTAAGTATGATAGTTAACATTTCAAACGTTCCCAAATTCCCCTGCTTGAATAACGCAGTCGGGCAGGCAGCGAAACATCCAGAATTTTAATGGATTCTTCACTTCGTTCAGAATGACTCGACTCAAAAGATAGTTCGCACACAATTTTTTCTGTTTGGAAGCGTTTGTTGTACACACCCCCTCTTTTTGTCGTTTAATTCAGACCACCGCTTCAAGCAGATTGCCACGTCGTCGCTTCGCTCCTCCTCGCAATGACACGTTTATTTATTGCGCCACAATCAGCGGACAGAGGGGATTTTTGTGTACGCTCGAATGAATTCCCGACAGAAACATTCGGGAATGACAACGCTTTATTTTTTGTTTTAATCGGCCTACGCAAGATGTCAGGCGATGAGAATCGCCTGACAAAAAACACGTCGGGCAAGCTGTCGGAGAACGTCTGACAAGTTCTTCATTGTCTGACGTTTTGCGCTGGGGTGTGTTGATGCCTGCGCAAGATGTCAGACGTCTTGAAAACGACGTCAGACATCGTCCGACGCTTGGAAACATTTTATAGAAAAATTCTTGTTCACCATTGTAAATTTTCTTACATAGAATAACACAACAAACAATGAACGATGATCCTTGAACACAAACAATTCGATCTGTACGGCAAAAAGATATTCGAAAAAATTCTTTTAAAACCGCCGCATAGAGTAATGAACCAAATGCCCAATGACGCATGCTTTCTGTATATGGAAGAGGGTGATTATAATCTCAATTCCTCCACCGAGCATGTTACCATTCATTCAAAAGAAGCAGTGTTGATGCGGTGCGGCAGTTATTTCACCGAATTTGTTAAATCCTTCTCTTCGGAAACGTGCGACGGAATTATCGTTCATCTCTATCCCGATGTGCTCAAAAAGATCTTTGAAAACGAGTTAGCAAGTGTTAAGTCAACAATACAGAGCGGTCAGCAATTCATTTCGGCAAACAAATATGCCGGCCATGAACTGATCAAAATATACATCAACAGTCTGAAGATTTATTTCGACAATCCCTCAATGGTGAACGATGATCTGATCGTTCTGAAACTGAAGGAGTTGATCATGCTGTTGATGAAGACCGAAAATGCATCGTCCATTGAGCAGTTGATTTCTAGTTTATTCACGCAGAAAGAATATTCCTTCCGGGAGATCATTGAAGCACATATTTATTCAGAATTCTCCATTGATAAGCTTGCACTGCTGACGCATTTGAGCGTTTCGTCGTTCAAACGTGAATTTACCAAGATCTATAATGACAGTCCCGCACATTACTTCAAGAACAAAAAGATCGAGCGTGCCGCCGAACTACTCTCCGCGACCAATCAGCGTATCAGCGATATTGCGTTCGATTGCGGATTCAACGATCTCGCCCATTTTTCAAAATCCTTTCAAGTCTCACACGGCGTTTCCCCTTCTCAATTCAGACTGAACCAAAAGAACAAATCTTTGAGCTAAACAGAAAAAGATTTCTTCTCTCTCGGTTGTATTTTTGTAGCGTAAACTTTTTATCACCATAAAAAAGGAACGCACAATGAAAAAACTGAGGACGCTGTATACCGATGTAACGATCAACGCATCAAAAGAAAATGTGTGGGATGCTCTGTTCGTCCGCTTTGGTGAGGTGCATCTGTACAATCCAAGCTTGGACAGTTCGCACTTCATAAAAGGTGGCAAAGGGGCAGTGGGGTGTGAACGGCAGTGTGATCTTGATTCCAAAACAAGGATCGTTGAACGAATTGTAAAAGCGGAAGAGCTAAAAAAATTCACTATTGATATTTACGACGGGAACATGCCGATGCTGGAGACAATGATCGTTGATGTTGAATTGATTGAACTCGCTTCCAAGAGGATATCGGTACAGCTTACGGCAAATTTCAACACTAAACCTTCTTTTATGGGAGTGATGATGAAAGGAATGATGAGAGCAAAGCTGACTGATATGCTCATCGGGCTAAAATATTATCTCGAAACCGGAACAGCAGTTTCCAAAAAGACCTATAAACCTATTTCCAAAATGTATCAACGACTGCAAGCGAATCAATCATTTCAAAGTGCAACGAATTGATATCGTTTAATGCTCCTGAAAATCTTTTTACACAGATCGCAATCAATATATAATAAACAACACATTCTATCACAAAGGAAAACTAATGAAAAACCATAACGCTACATGGCAAGCACACACAATTGAAACTGCTCCGGAAAAATCAAAAGAGATTTTAACGGCAACAAAAAAATCCATGGGTATGATTCCCAATATGTACACCTATATGGCGGAGAATCCGGCAATGCTGGGAAGTTATATCCACGGCTATAATTTATTTAGAAGTGCATCGGGTTTTACGGCAATTGAGCAGGAAGTAATTTTACTTTCGATATCGGTGGCAAACAAGTGTGAATATTGCGTTGCCGCTCACAGTATGGTCGCCGATCAAATGTCAAAAGTTCCGGTTGAAATAACCAATGCAATCTGCGACGGAAAACCTCTGCCGGATGCAAAACTTGCAGTATTAAGTACATTTACTCAAAAACTTGTACGTAATCGAGGAAAAATTACTCAAGAGGAAGTTACCGAGGTAACGAATGCCGGTTATACGAACTTTCACATTTTGGGAATCATCACTGCGATTGGAGTAAAAACAATAAGTAATTACATGAATGATATTGTTCAGACTCCTGTTGATGAAGCATTTCAACACAGAGCCTGGACTTCAAAATAATATTTCGAATCGTTACTCTCATTCCCAAGCCCCCAGACTGTGTGAAAAGTCGAGAAATGTCATGTTGAGCGCAGCGAAACATCCAGAATTTTAATGGATTCTTCACTTCGTTCAGAATGACTTAACTCAAAAGATAGTTTTTTTTGCACAACCTGTTCTGTTTAGGAACGTTTGTTTTACACACCATCCTTTTTTTAGTTCTGTCCACCGCCTCAAGCAGATTGCCACGTCGTCCCGATAAAAAAAACATCGGGACTCCTCGCAATGACAATCTTATTTTTTCCATCGTGTGTTGGTCACGAAATTGTGGAGGATTGAGCGAATTGAGTAACGATGAATCCCGCTCTTCAGCGGGATTCATCGTGAGCGGTAAATTTCGCGAAGATTTCTTTTGTTACTTTTCTTTCTCGGAAAGAAAAGTAACATTAAAAATGCGTTTCGCTAGATTCCCGCTAAGAGCATGTTCCAAAGGGATCCCTTTGGAACGGAAATGACAATCCTCTTTTTTATTTTTTTTCTTTTGCTTCTTTTATGGAAGCAACGGCAATCTTCTCCACGGTGTGTGTTCCTGAAACGACAACGTAGAGATGATCGTCAGCTTTCGTCTTCTGTAAATACTCGGCAGCTTTTTTATTTCCTGCCTCGTCAAACGCTGTCCATGTTCCATTCATCATCAATCCGTAGCCGCTGGCGGCGCATCCTTCTTCGGTGGCACAGACTTTCGTATGCTTTGCCGCGCTTGCCATTGCTTGATCGGGCGATTTTTTCGCCATCGTACTGCCGCACATTTTATCGATCAGATACCCTTTCATCGCTGCATGCGTTTCTTTTTTTGCCTGCGCCTGCAATGAAAATGAAACGAGCAGCAATAGTGCGATGAGTGAAAGAGAGAGTTTGTTCATAATTCCTCCTGATGGAAATGAGTTGATAAATAATTTGCCTGCGATCTACTTATAGAACAAAATCATCGGAAAGAAGTTCCGCAGATCTTTTCCCTTGTCATGACAACAGAATTGCGTTAGGACAACATCTGACCTCCTCGTACATCGGTATCGATAATCTTCTCTTGATTTCTTCGGCACTCTTCCTTACCTTTTTTGTATTGATACCATCACTCTCCACGAGGAATCGTATACTCCTGTCTACCGTGTAATACTGTCAATCGGCAACAACTTCTGGGAATGCTATGAAACTATCGAATATTATTTCACGGTTCACTTTGCTTCCGCTCAAAAAACGAATACTCTACGGATCCATTCTTGCGGTCATTGTCATTGTGCCCCTTGTTTTGCTCACACAAAAAAGTGCATCATCGACCGATCTGTACGTTACGCCGGCGTATGGTGAATTTTTTGTAACGATCACGACAACGGGAGAACTGGAAGCAAAGAATTCTATCGAGATCAAAGGTCCGGAAGAGGCGCGCGCTGCAGGAATTTGGCAGATGAAGATCTCGAACCTGATCGCCGAAGGAACGGTGGTGAAAAAAGGATCATTCGTTGCCGATCTGGATAAATCCGAGATCACCTCTAAATTAAAAGAATCGGAACTTTCCTTCCAAAAATTGAACGCGCAGTACACCCAGGCAAAATTGGACAGCACACTCGCACTGACACAGGCGCGGGATGAAATGGTGAACATGTTCTACTCACTCGAAGAGAAAAAGATCATCCTCGATCAGTCGTCGTTCGAAGCTCCGGCGGTGAAACGACAGGCGCAGATCGATTATGAACGGACCGAGCGGACCCTGAAGCAGGCAAAGAAGAATTACGTGACGAAAACGCTGCAATCGATCGCAAAGATCCAGGCGGTGGGTGCAGATCTGGAGAAAGAGCGGCAGAAGATGACCATTATGCTTTCAACGGTGCAGAAATTTACTATCCTTGCACCGGCGGACGGAATGGTTGTGTATGCGCGCGAATGGAACGGAAAGAAAAAAATTGTCGGCTCAACACTTAGTCCGTGGGAATCGACCGTTGCAACGCTTCCCGATCTGACAACAATGGAATCGATCACGTATGTGAATGAAGTTGATATTCAAAAGATCGCAAAAGGGCAAACTGTTACGCTGAAACTTGACGCAGACCCGAACAAAAAACTTGCCGGCACAGTAACGAACGTTGCCAACATCGGCGAACAGCGCCCGAATTCCGATTCGAAAGTATTTGAAGTGCGCATTCTTATCAACGACCGCGACACAACACTGCGTCCTGCAATGACAACGGCAAACGAGATCCTCGTAGCAAAAGCGTCGAATGTACTTTCAATTCCTCTTGAAGCGGTTCACGTCGAAGGGACAACAACATTTGTGTATTTGAAACGAAGCGGAGTTGTTAAACAAGAAGTGAAACTCGGATTGCAGAACGATAATGCTGCAGTCGTGGTGGATGGAGTCAGTTCTAAAGATGAGATATTCCTTTCGCCGCCACAATCGGCATCCACACTGAAACTTCAATCGTTGAAAGCAACGCTGTGATCGCGGGAAATAAAGAAGTGATCATTGCATTCTTCCTGCGATTCAAACCGTCGCTTGGATTCATCGCCAATCTTTTCACTGCATTTGATGCCATCAAACGGAACAAACTTCGTTCGATGCTTACGTCGCTTGGTATTGTCTTCGGCGTTGCATCGGTCATTTCTATGCTCGCCATTGGTCGAGGTGCACAGCAGGAAATTCTCGATCAGATGAAACTGCTCGGTGCGAACAACATCATCATCAC
>JANXZD010000468.1 GCA_025355705.1 Bacteroidota bacterium
CATAAAATAAAGTTGTCATGCCCGAATGCTTTAGTCGGGCATCCATTATATGGATTCCCGCTAAAAACGAGCGGGAATGACAACACTTCTGAAACAGCATCACATTATAGAACAAGAGTACGTTGAACGATGAAATAAAAATACTATCGGCAACAACTCCCGATCAGATTGAAACTATCCGCTCGTTGTTCGTTGAATATCAGCAATGGCTGAATTTCTCTCTCTGTTTTCAGGGATTCGATCAGGAACTTGCATTGCTTCCGGGGAAATATTCACCACCGAACGGACGATTATATCTTGCCGAGAGTAATGGAATAATTGCGGGTTGTATTGCCTTGCGTCCGATGAACGAAGAGGGGATAAGCGAAATGAAACGTCTCTTCGTCCGTGAAGAATATCGTGGGAAAGGAATCGGCAAAATACTAATAGAAAAAATAATTACTGATGCAAAAGAGATCGGATATTCTGCAATGAGACTGGATACGCTTCAGCGAATGGAGACAGCACGCTCACTGTATGCAAAACTTGGATTCACCATTATCTCCGCATACTACGATAATCCGATGGATGAGGTGGTATATATGGAATTGAAACTCTAACGATACCTTCTGGAAGTTAGAAATTTATGATATTGTTACTTCTTTCGTTATTTCTCTTCTCCTGTTCTATACTCGTTTTCTTTCATCTCTCAATCGTGTTGTTATGGAAAATTTCAATCGTCACAACTGAGTTTGGACATTGGTTCTTTATTCTTCCTCTTGCAGTTGCTCTATACTGCCGATTTCAAAATCCATTGTATGTAACAGCCACAGCCGTTTCGCTACTCACAATTGCAATTCTGTTCTTTCCAAGTTTTTCTGCAATGTCTGTCGCACTGTCGCTTCCTCAACGGTTCAAGGAGTCGTTCGGCAACAGTAAACAACAAGGTGTTTCCGCATCTGCTTTTGAATGGAAGAGGTTATGGTTCAGTTCAGAGATACAAACTATTCAGAAAGAAAAAATTGTTTACGCTCTTCACGGCAGAGAAGAATTATATTTGAATTTCTTTCGACCACAATCTGAAAAACCTACGCCATGCATCATCGTCATTCACACCGGAGGATGGGACAGTGGTAGTCCTGAGGAATTTGAAACGATGAATCACTCTCTTGCATCTCAGGGATATACGGTTGCCGCGATCTCCTACCGCTTTGCACCGAAATGGAAATGGCCCGCACAAAAAGAAGATGCGCTTGCAGCTTTAGCATATCTCAAGCACCATTCACGTGAATTAGGGGTTGATTCATCACGGTTCGTTCTCTTTGGTCGTTCAGCAGGGGGACAGATCGCAGAAGCGGTTGCATACACGGCAAACGATCCTTCGATCAGGGGATGCATCGCATTCTACGCTCCTGCCGATCTTAATTTTGCGTACGAACATCTTTCTCCCGAACCCGATATTCTCGATTCGCGTGCATTATTAGAGAATTATCTCGGCGGTTCGCAAAAAAAAGCTCACACAAATTATGATGATGCATCCCCGTATAACCATATTTCATCCTCAACACCGCCGACATTACTCATTCATGGGGCAAAAGATCCCTTGACGTGGTACCGGCAAAGTGAGCGACTCGCCATAAAATTAACAGAACATTCCATTCCAAATCTTTACATCGAACTTCCATGGGGAACCCATGCGTTTGATTTCAGCTTCAATGGTCCGGGAGGGCAAATAAGCAGGTTTGCTGTTGAAAACTTCTTAAAAATGAACGCCAATCATAATTCTTTATAACTTTTTTATATATTTCCCCCGTTTTTTTACGCATATTCGACCTTTATTAAAACGACTATTTGGCACATTAAGACACTTTTTTTACAGTGTATCGGAAAGCAATGTTCGGTCATCAATTTTATATAACTCTCCTGCTTAATTTTTTGGTCGTTGGTATTTTTGGTTATCTATTGACCAAAAAAGATCTGCTCTCCTATTTCTCGGGAGGGAAGTGGTGGCTCACATGGTTATCCATTGGTATCATCACGCTGATGGACGAACTGACCTCGATCTTTTATGCTCCCAGTGAAGCATTTCGTTTTATCGGATTACACGCGATCGCGTTCCTAATTCTTACATCTATACTAATACGTTTTCTTTCGCTCCGGATGATCGAAATTGCAGAGATATTGGAAGTGAACGGCATACGAGGCGGCGGCGTCTATTCCTTTTCCTATCTCGTTCTTGGTCCCACGGTATCATTCATTGCCGTTGCTTCCATTATGGTTGACTATGTTCTTACGGCATGTCTTTCAACAGTGAGTGCGATCGAGAACGGCATGGCATTTTTTCCATTATCAAATTTTACAAAATTTATTTTTGAGGTAGGGATCGTGTGGCTGATCGCAGGGTTGAATATTCTCGGAATAAAAGAGAATGCAAAATTCACATTCGGGATTTTTATCGTCGCGGCAGTGATCCTGATGAATCTTCTCTTTGCGGGAATGTATCACGCCGACGTTGTTTCGGTAAAGACGATCGGACAGAGTTTCGGTGATGTCGCCGGTTCTCTGGTCAGCGGAAATTGG
>JANXZD010000471.1 GCA_025355705.1 Bacteroidota bacterium
GTTGTTCAATGGATTGAAAGGCAAGAACCATGCCTACAACAGTTCCAAGAAATCCCAACATTGGCGAAATTGCGGAAATGTTTGCGAGTAATCCCAATCTTTTTTCCAATAAGAATATCTCTTCTTTCGCTGCAGATTCAACTCCTTCTTTAATTGCCAAAGTTCCGTTGTTGAAATTTAAGATTCCGCGTTTCAAAATCCCACCGATTGGAGCACGTACTGATGAGCATGCTTCTACGGCATTGGTAATATCATTGCGGGAAAGCGCACTTCGAACTTTCATCATCAATGGACGATGATCGATATTCGCTCTGCGAATGACGATAATTTTTTCCATGATGATGGCAACGGCAACCAACGAACAAATCAGGATTGGCCACATCACCAATCCACCTTTCAAAAATAATTCTAACAGATTCATCCTGCAATCCTTTACGTGTATGAAAACTTCTTAAAACAGCCGCAGATTCAACGAAAGAAATTTTACTCATTCTTTCGTTAAATCTGCGGTCTAAAAATAATTTATTTTCCAACTTTTGCAACAACGGGTCTGGATTCCAGCATTGACTCCATTTTTTCCATCTGAGTTTTTGCTTCTGCTTTCGTTCCAAAGCGGCCAACACAAACTCGGAAATATGCACCTAATGGTTCAACAAATGCATCAAATCCCGCGTCGGTAAAGACTTGTGACTGCGCATTCGCTTTTGATTCAAGCGGCCATGAAGATATTTGTACCGTATACATCCCAGTGCCGCTGACAATTTTTTTCTTTGACGATGAAGGAAGTGTTGAGGTTTCAATTTTTGTGTTATTCTCTACAGTGGGTGGAACTTCAACAGCTTGTGTTACAACAGGCTGTGAATTTTCCGGAGTTGTTACGGGTGAAAAATTATCCGGAGGAAGGGCAACAACCTGCGGTACCGCTTTTTTCTTTCCCCATAATTTTACAACTCCCATTGTGTTCAGGATAAATGCAACAGCACCGAGGGCAAAAATAGCGACGACTACGATGATGAGTGTTTTTGAAACTCCGCCACCTGCTGCTGTTCCAGCTCCGCCGCTTGGTGCTTTCGGCGATTCACCTTTTACATTTAAGTTTGGCATTGTTAGTATCCTTTATTTATTTAAATAGAAAATTATATTACCAATTAAAGCTCACACCAAGAAGTAAAAATATTGTCCGCTCCTGATATCCATTCCATATATAATAATGTTGATTGACTAAATTATTCAGTTCGGCAAATCCTCGGAATTGTTCAAAAAGTTCAATATCTGCTTTGACACCGGTAAAAAGATATCCAGCATTTGAATGTGTATTCGTAAAGTTCGTAAACCGTGCTGAATTATATTCTACAAACGCTTCAGCATGAAGTCCAAAATCAAAGAAGTGATGGTACACAGTTCCGATAGTGAACTTTGGTATATACGGCAATACACCGGACGAATCTTTCTGCTTTACTGTCTGCAGTGAAACATACGCAGTGATATTTTGTTTTTGGTTCAAACGAAAGAGGGTCGAAACATCAAATTTCGTCGATCGAACCCCTGAAAGATAAAGAACTTCCCACACTTTTGCACTATCCTTGTCATAGAAAGTGGGATAATTATTGAGCTGTTTATAGGAAAGTTTTATGGTCGTCGTTATAACATCAACAGGGGAATATTCCATCCCTGCATACAGATTCAGGCGAGTATCTGAGGGAACAATTTCCGCATCAAAATTGATGTATTTGTTCTGTTTAATTATTGATGAAAGGGTATTACGTTCAACCGTAGGAGCATAGCCGTAATATATTGACGCACTTTCGGTAAATGAATATTTCAATTCAATTTGAGGATAAAAACGTCCGGCTGCCGAACCGACATTTCCTCGATAGATGAATTGTTGCAACGCAAAAGAAAGTTGGAGGGCAGGAATCACCAATTGATTGCCATCTGCCCGAAGGACAAACCATTGTCCAGATTGTAATCCGGGAATGTTCATCGTGTAACCTATCGCACGGTATTCAGTTTGTCCACGAAGCGACATTGACAAGAATCGTGTCGTTGCACTGCCGCTAAGATAGAATTCCGATTCACTCGATTTGTCCGAATCATTTGCGGAGAAAAAACTCCATCCAAGTTTTCCATTGTAATCAAATCCGGAAAGAGCTTTATAGGGAAGTGAATATCGTGATCCAATTCCACCATTTATTTCAATCCCGCTTAGATCTCTTACTCGATATGGTGAGAGAGAAGCATAGCTTCGGTACGACTCTCTGCCATATTTCGTCTCCGCACTTAATTGTGCATACGGTAACAACGCCGATGATTCCGGCAGAGCATGCGTCCCACGAACACCAAATCCACCGCGCCAAAAACCTGCATCATTCAAATGCCCCTGACTTTCGGAATAATAACCATTCAGAACAAATGAACTCGTAGGATCATATTGACCGAACCAACCATCAAATTGAGGTGTTTGATAAAATCCAATTCCGGCAAATACTTTTCCGTTAAGCGCACCCGGCGTTTTGGAAAATGATTTGATCTGCTTTGGCGAGAGAGCTTCCCCAACATTCAGCGGCCGTTCACCAGGAGTTGGTTTTGCGGGAGAGAATATCCTATCTTCATCATCTTCAGATTTTGATTCGATCTGAAGATCGATCTTTTCACTTCCGGTAATGACAAATTCCGGAAGGTCGATTTTTGGAAGCGAAGCATCCGATTTTGGACTTTGAACATTTTGAAGATCAACATCTTTTTTAGCCGGTTCTTTTTTATCCGTCTCTTGAGACAGTGATATTGATGCACACAGTAATGGCAACAAAAAGAACATTACCATCCTGCGATGTTCACCGAACAGCAATGACAAACCTATGGGAGACAATTTTTTCATCACAACTGCTCCAATGATTTTAGTTTCTTCTCCGCTGCCGGCACGAGATCCGCAACTTTATTTTGTTTGACGACAAAATTGAATGCATCTTTTGCTTTTTGAATTTG
>JANXZD010000481.1 GCA_025355705.1 Bacteroidota bacterium
ATTGTTCAAACGATAGCTGATAGAGCTTATCATCAAAAAGTCCGTATGCAAACGCGTAATCCTGTTCTTCCTGTAACTCACCTGAATTTTGTTGAGCCTTTGCAAAACCAACAATAAAAACAATAACTATAAGAAAAAATCTCTTCACTGTTTCCTCTATACTTTAGCACCTTATTTAAAGTAACGGTTTTAATTAAACCGTTAAACCTATTATAATTTAAGATAAGACGAAGTTTTAATCAAGTGTGGATCACTGTTTATTATAAAGGTGTGATTTCGAGGATTTTCAAGTCTTGGTGTATAAACCGCCACACTGCTCCATCCAGTCTGCCACTGAATTCGCTAATATTTTTACATTATTTGAAGAAACATCTAAATACAATTTTGGAAGAATGGATTTATCAACTAATTCACGCAGTAAATCCTGTTCTTCAAGGAAAATATTGAGATCATCGTACTGTTTCGGATTGCCGGAAATTTTCAATCGTTCTTGTTTTGCTTCCTCAAATGATTCCGGCGAACGGTAACAAAAAACTAGATGAAACCCAAGTGGAAATAAGCGTTCTTCGATCCAACCCAGATCATAATTCCGTCCGCAATATTTTCGTTGGTGCATCAATGTTGAAATGTGAAATCGATCGATGATCCAAGAATAATACTGTTGAAGTTCAAACAACCGAAGCCATGTATGGTATGTCTCCATTGCTTGCTGCTCTTCTTGAACATCAAAATTAATAAGACCTCTTCCCCAAGGGAAATTTGTAAACGAACACCATTCCGCTGAAATCAGCGGAGAGTGATATCGGTATTTCCTTGCGCCTACAATTCGCGGATGTTCATTTAAGGAGAACGCAAGATCAGTTTTGTGCGTAAGACGAGTACCTTCAAGGATTATTTTGGGTGTGAGTTTTGGCAAAGCGCACCAATCTTGTAGGACAAGCATTCTTGCTTGTCTCTAATTTTGGACAAATAAGAATGATTGAACTACGATAATCATTTATTTCACAACTTCTTTGAGCGGAACACCGTCTAGATTATTTGGAAAAGAAAATCCCGCAAACCTGGCTAGTGTCGGAGCTGCATCAGCCGAGTGAACTTCTCGAGTTATTTTTTGGGGGACGGCACCGCTCCACCAAAATATTAAGGGGACATGTGTGTCGTACGAGTATGGAGACCCATGAGTGGTTCCATAAGAACGTGAAGAGATAATGCTATTCTCTCTGATCCGGTAAAGATAATCTTTACCTCGAGGAGCATAATAACTATTCCGATATTTTTCAATGAACATCTTATCGGACTTTTCTCTCGTGATCAATTCTCGTCTAAAATAAATATCAACAAACGCATCCACGGAAAGTAATCCCGCTTTTATTCTCTGTTCAAGTTGAACACTGTCCAAGCCCGCTTTTATCCCGGCAGAATAATTAATGAATGCATTCTTTATCAGAATATCGTCAGATGAATGTAATTCCTTTTTAAGGATTGAATTGAATTCATCAGTTTTGGGTTTAATATCGGTTCCATAAATATATCGTTTCGCAGAAATATTTCTGAATTCAGAATTAAACTCCGGGAGTGGACATACTGCGTGATCAGCACTCAATGCGACAACATAATTATCTTTGCCGATATTTTTATCAAGATATAAAAATAACTCGCCGAGATATCTATCTATATTGACAAGCAGATCGAGCATTTCATGGCTATCAGGACCTTGCGCATGCCCTAAATAATCGCAATTAGACAAACTGATACACAAAAGATCGGTAACATTTCTTTGCCCTAGTTTTTCATTTTTCACTGCTTCCATTGCAAAATCGACGATAATCTTATCTCCATATGGCGAACCAACTATCTCTTCTGCTTTCTTCCCCGAAGTAAAATCGTGTGGAAATGCCGTGCTATTTTTCCATTTTGCTTCAGCGGTGAATGTATCCGGACCAATTTTAGCATATTCACTTTCGGGTAAAATTTTCAGCCATTGGGAAGGAACATTGTTCTCTGACCAATTAGAAGCATTGAATGTTTTCACCCATTGCGGCAATGTTTTAGCATAATAATCCGACGTTACCATTCCACCAACAGTCTTGCTATACCAAAATGCATAATCAGCATTCTTTCCTCCCATTAAAATGGCAGCTCTATCTTTTGTTGAAGCGGTGATCACTTTCGATTTCATCGACTGTTGTTTTAACCAATCTCCGACTGCAGTTACAGCGAGATTGTGAGGCGAAAATCCACCACCGACACTGTCCACGGGGTTTGCGGAAGAATCACTAACGCAATGTATTTCATTTAAAGTTGTTTGTTCTATCCAGTCATTACTTAAAATGCCGCTTTTCCACGGGAAACATCCCGTACCGAGCGTTGCGTGTCCGGGTCCCGTCTCACTCGTTGCGTAATTAAGGTCAGCATTAGAGAACGTAATCCCTTTGGAATACAGACGATGAAAACCACCTGTGAAATATTGATTATATCGTTCAAAATAATCAGCACGCATTTGATCGATGGAAATAAAAACGATGAGCTTTGGTACTGGAGATTTTCCGAAAGTATAAATCGAAACGATCAGCAGTAACATTAGTATTTTTTTCATTGGTGTTCTTCTGAGTATTTTATAATGATCATCGACGCATTGCCAGCAGTGTTGAAATTATTACGGACGCAGCAAGATAATAACTTGAATAAATTCCGAAGAGAATATTCGATCTTCGTTCAAATGCAAAATGAATGGCAGCATGAGCCGATGTAACAAGCAGCCATATAACAATACCAACCTCTATTCCATCCTTCATTCCCGTCACTTTAAAACTATCGACTATGACATTCACAACTGAAGTAAAAACAATCAAGAAAATAAAAACATACAAAAATGTTTTTACCTCATTCAGTTCATGTGCAATGAGACCGTTCTTTTTTAATTCTTTCAGCCACAGGTTCCCAAACAGAGCCGGAGAAAACCATAACGCTGAAAGTGAGAAACAAATGAATGCTGAAATACATATTGCGGTAATATCAAACGAAATATTCACGAGTCTTATCCTACCATCGCTTTGGCTCTTGAAAGAACATTCTCAATTGTAAATCCGAAATGTTTATACAGTGCTTCGTATGGGGCTGATTGACCAAATGAATTGATCGTCACTGTGTCGGTGGCATATTTGTGCCAACCCAACTCTACGCCCGCTTCAATCGCCAAGCGTTTTTTAACCGAAACCGGAAATACGGATTCTCGATACTCTTTTGACTGACGCTCAAACAATTCCCAGGAAGGCATACTGACAAGTCTTGCATGGATTCCTTCCTTCACTAACTGCTCATATGTACCAAGCACATATTGGAGTTCAGAACCTGTTCCAATTAAAATAATTTCCGACATTGACGAGTTCTCTGCAAGAATATATGCACCTTTAGCGGTCAAATCAGCTGCAGCATATTTTGTTCTATCAATAAACGGAAGTTTCTGTCTTGTCAATGCAAGTGCAACGGGACCGGATTTGTGTTCAATGGCAATTTTCCAAGCTTGCGCAGTCTCATTTGCATCAGCTGGACGAAGGAGCGTTATGTTTGGGATCGCACGAAGTGATGCAAATTGTTCTACCGGTTGATGTGTTGGACCGTCTTCACCAAGACCGATACTATCGTGCGTAAAGACATAAATTGGACGAATTCCCATCAATGCTGCAAGTCTAATCGGAGGGCGCATATATTCAGAAAAGATCAAAAATGTTCCGCCATACGGAATCATTCCATTGGTCAGTGCAATTCCATTCATCAGCGAACCCATTGCATGTTCCCGAACGCCGTAACGGATATATTTTCCACTGTAATTATTTGAATTGAAATTTTCCATTCCTTTGACAAATGTATTGTTCGAAGGAGTAAGATCCGCGGAACCGCCGATTAAAGTTGGTAGATGGGGTGCAATCGCGGTAAGCACTTTACCGGAAGCCTCACGTGTAGCAAGATTTCCATTCTCGGTTGTAAAAATAGGAAGAGCCTTTTTCCATTCTTCACCATAATTTCCACTGATCACATTTTCAAAAGTTACGGCAGATTCCGGATGCGATTTTTTATATGCATTGAATAATTGCTTCCATTCATTTTCTGCTTTCTTCCCTTGTTCTATGGATCCACGAAAATACTTCAGCGATTCTTCGGGAATATAAAATGTTTTGTTCTCATCCCATCCGTAATTTTTCTTGGTCAGCTTTATCTCCTCATCGCCAAGTGGAGATCCATGCGCTTCCGATGTATCTTGTTTATTTGGACTTCCAAATCCAATATGCGTTCGTACTTTGATCAATGACGGCTTATCAGTTATCTGCTGGGCATGGCGGATCGCTATCTCAATTTTTTCAAGATTATTTCCATCGTGGATAGTTTGTACATGCCATCCATACGCTTCAAATCGCGCGCCAACATCTTCCGTAAATGATAATTCGGTAGAACCATCAATACTGATATTATTATCGTCATACAAATAAATGATATTTCCCAATTTTAAATGTCCAGCGAGAGATGCAGCCTCGGAAGAAACACCCTCCATAAGGTCACCATCCCCACACATTGCATAGATCCAATAATCAACAATTGAAAAGTTTGGTTTATTGAAAGTGGCTGCAAGATATTTTTGCGCTATTGCCATTCCAATTCCATTTGCAAATCCTTGTCCTAGAGGCCCGGTTGTTGTTTCAACTCCTGCAGTATGACCGTATTCAGGGTGTCCGGGAGTTTTACTTCCGAGCTGTCGAAATTTCTGAAGGTCATCTAATGAGAGGTCATATCCGGTAAGATGCAGTAAAGAATACAATAACATCGAACCATGACCACCAGACAGCACAAATCTATCTCTATTCACCCAGTGTGGATTCTGAGGATTGTGTTTTAAGAATTTTGTCCAAAGTACGTATGCCGTTGGTGCTGCACCCATTGGCATTCCAGGATGTCCTGATTTTGCTTTTTGCACTCCATCAATTGCAAGAGTCCGTATCGTGTTAATGCAAAGATTGTCTAAAGTAGTAGTCATAATAAAAAGATTTCGATTAATTGTGGAAAGTAATTATATGAAGATAATTAAAATGAGGATAATAAAAAAGAAAGGAATTGTTATGATACGTAAACCACCAAGAACAGTATGTTCGGATCAAGAAAGACCGAATACAAATGAAAAAAGGCCCGACATTTTATTGCCGAGCCTTTTTGATTAATGGTAATGAGATAATTTATTGTTCTTTATAGATTGTAACACCCCAATGTGTTCTGTCTTCCGGTGGATCATCATTCCAATCATTGAACGCATGCGAATCATCCGTTTGGAAATGCACTTCATATTCCCCTTTTTCCAAGAAAATCGATTTATCAAATTTGCGATTCTTTTTTGCACCGCCCGCATACGTTGTTGTTCGATATGTCATTTCCCACACTACTTCTCCATTCTTCACATTTTCAATCCAGGCATAATCAGCCATGTCATTTCCAACTCCCTCGCCGATCGAATATATCCGAATTTTCATTCCTTTATCAAGTGAGAATTTCTGACGGACATGTCTATCGCTGCGAACACGAATCAATTGTACAAATGCATTCTCAGCCTCATTCTCGATATATTTTGAGACCGAACTGGGAGAGAATGAATCTCCGGCACCCATAATCGTAATTCCATATGATTCTGCATCATATGGTTTATCATCATTCCAATCGTTATAGGCATGCGAATCATCTGTTTGATAATAAACGATATAGTCACCTTTGGGAAGAGTGATAAACTCATCGGCTAATCTATTCTTCTTGCCACCGCCTGCATGGGTAGTGTTCCTACGCTCCATCTGCCAAACTCGTTCTCGTGTTTTAGCATTTGTGATCCATCCGTAATCAGCTAATCCATTTCCGTGGTCCGCTTCACCAATGGCATAAATGTGAAGTTTCGTTTCCACCTTCAAAGAGAATCCTGATTCCAAATATTCCTCATTGCGTGCCCGGGTTAATTGAACGATAATATTATTCTTTTCAAAATTGTAATCCGATATTTCAATCGAAGATTTTTCCGATCCAGTCTTTACGGAAAGCATTACACCATAATTGAATGGATCGAATGGTGGTTTTGAATTCCAATCTTCACGGGAATGTGAATCATCCGTGACAAAGCTCAGTTCGTATGAACCTTTCATCAATCGTACATCACCTCTATATAAAATATTCTTCGACGCTCCGCCGGCATACTCCGTATTGCTATGTGTCATTTCCCACACACGTTCTCGTGTATTAGTGTTTGTGATCCAGCCGTAATCAAATACTTCATCACGTCCTCGCCCTTCACCAAGGGCATAGATATTAATAATAACATCTTTATTCACAACCAATTTTTTCCGTATAAATGAACCATCACCAACACCGGTTGCGGCGAACACAGTATTAGGATTTTTTTTCGGCGCATTGAAGATTCGTATGGCACTTTCATCTCCGCCAGGTAGAGAAAGCATGATTCCCCACTTCTCCTTTGCACGATCCATAAAATTATTATACATGGAGCGGTAATCATCCTCTCCGAACCAGTCTAAAAATTTTTCAACAAATCTATCGGACGAATTCTTTCCGTTTCGCCGATCAATGTTAATGGAATTATAATTGAATGCAGAACTTGATACATAGCCATATGCTTCGTAATACACTTCATAGGAGCCAGGGATTAATTTTAGATCCTCCTCGCATGTCCGTTCATCATCTTTGCCGGAGGTATTTTTCATTGTCATTTCCCAGACCAACTCTCGCGTATCGGCATTAATGATCCATCCAGCGGCGAACATCTCGTCACCGCGCTGCTTATCACCCCATACTTCTTTCCAAGCATTCTTACTCCCACCGCCGATTGCATTGATATGAACGGATGTTTCCTTATCAAGTGAAAACCCGATACCTTTTACTTCTTCTTGTGTAAAATCTTTTAATGTAACAAAATATTTTTTTGCAGAATTTTCTTGAACAGGGGAATTTGGATTGTTATCGGTCGGTTGGACAGCCCCCATAAAAAAAGTGAGAGCTAATCCGGTGATGAGCATAATGAGATTACGTGAATGAACATTTCGCATAGTTTTATCTCCAATTGACACCAAACAGGTTCTAAACTTTACGAGGTAAAAATGACTTTAGTTGCAGATTTTTTACTATAGGAAGGAAATAATTCAGTTACTTTTAGCAGTATTTGCTTATTTTTTTACATTTTTAAACATTTTTCCCATCGGAGTCCAATAAAAATCTATCCAGCCTTGTTTGATGGATGAAAAGTGCTCTTCAGGAACATTTGCGTGGGTGAATACCAGCTTACAGCCTGTCTTTGTATATTCAATTTCGAATACAACCTGCGAATCGTGACCTTCTTCCCAATCAGATGCTTTCCATGTTTGTACAATTCTTTTATCGGAAATCAATTCCAAATTCTTTCCAGATGCGTAGCCATCATACACTGAAAATTTTCCGCCAACTTTTCTGCTAATCCTTGCAGCTCCGCCGGTGAACATTGCATGTTTCTTTGAATCCATCAATGCTTCATACACATCGTGCGCAGAAACTTCGAATGAGATTTTTTGCGTGAAGGATTTTGTTTTCATATTTGTCAATCCTTATATCGTCTCGACTTCATTTCCCGGAATCCATCCGACTTTCCCGTCTGCAAGACGGATCTTGCTCCATTTATTCACCGAATCAAGAACTTGTACTTTTATTCCACGATGAATAACAAATAGATCATTCCCTTTGCTATCCGGAGCAGATTTGATATTGGCCACATCGGTCATAACGATCGCAAATTCCGAATTTGATTCACGATACGATTGGATTAGAAAATTTGCAATACCAACAACGAGGAAAAAGGAAAGAATCATTCCGCTCATCAATGAATATCGTTTCCTTTCATACGTTCGCGTGAAGAGAAATACGGAAAACGAAACAAGGGCAGCAAGAAATATTCCGTATATCATCCACACCATTGCATGCAACGAAAAAAGTGTCAACAGAGCGTCGAACCACCGGTAAATGAACAGTTCGGGGATCGACTCTACTTTGTCAACCAATTGCACATTTGCCAACTGAAGATTAAAGTTTACATCATCATCATTCGGAATGATTTTTTTTGCCCGTTCAAAATTTAAAATCGCATTTTGCAATTTTCCGGATTTGAAATAAGCGTTGCCGAGATTAAAATATACTTCGCCGCTTTCATATCCATTTTTGATCACAGATTCATACCGGGAAATTGCAGCATCATATTTTTGTTCAAGGTATAAATGGTTTGCCTCTTCAAATACCGACGTGAGCTCTTCCGTTTGCGCAGAAAGCATTACTACAGAGACACAAAAGCACGGAATTATAAAGAATAAATTCTTCATCGTACCAACTCACTTTCTGCTGCGATGATGATATTGCTTGCTGTTTCATACATCTTATTCTTCCCCTCTTGAGAAGAACTTCCGGGTGCAAAACGGGCAAACTCACACGCTTCCAGACATTCTTTGATCCTTTGTATCAATTCTTCTGACACTTTTTTGTGCTGCAATTGTTGTGTCACATTGTCTATCGAAAGTTCGGCGCGATCGATCGCAAGTTTATCAGAAACATACTGCCACATCGCCGTCGATACTTCAGCATAGAATGCTTCATGTTTATTTTGATTTAGCAACTGTTTTGCATTCAATAATTTCTTTGCGGCGATCTTCATAGCCTTTCGTGAACGGAATGAAACAACATCCGACATTTCAGAGAGTGCTTTTTGACGGAACATAAGGAGTCCGATGAATGCTCCAAAAGGAAGTATCGTCATTAACAATGCCGTTCCGGGATGAATCAACTCTTTATTTTTTTCACGCAACGAACCAATATCGGTCTTAATGAATCGAATATCTTGATTCAATAATTTTACATCTTCCTTTGTCAATCCACCGGCAACCTGCGGAGCTTCCGCACTTCCTTTTTCAACCTGAACATTAAATTCAGTCGTACGGAGCGTGATATATCGTTTTTGCCCAATATCAAAATATGTGAATTCTAGTGCTGGAATTTTTTTATCGCCGGGATATCGAGGAACGATCAGCCACTCAAATGACTTTGAGCCAGTGATCGTTTCTCCATTACGCGTGATATCCTCTTTTACTTTTGGATCGTATTGTTCAAAATCAGTCGGCAATTTTAATTTTGGTGCTTCCAGTATCTTTACATTCCCGGTTCCAGTGATCGTTGCTTTCAAAGAGATCGGTTCATTGGTCTTTGCGCGACGTTTGTTCAATGATGCATTCAAAGAAAATTTGCCGACAGCACCCTGAAATGATTCCGGAACATTGTTTTGAGGAAGCGGCAACACAGTCACTTTCACCGGCAGGCTTTTAAGGGGAACATTTGTCGTTTGAGCTCCAAATAAAGGATCATTAAAGAACTGATCGAAAATATCATTCGATCGTCGTTTTGATTGAACTTGAACCTGACAGGTCAATTCCATCGGATTAATCTCCAGGATTCCATTTTGCGTCGGAA
>JANXZD010000498.1 GCA_025355705.1 Bacteroidota bacterium
GATAAAAGAAATACACTTGTTGATAAGAATATCCATTGGCATTTTATAGGTCATTTACAATCAAACAAAGTAAAGTACATTGCGGATTGGGTTTATTTGATTCAATCTGTGGATAGTGAAAGTTTAACGATAGAAATCCAAAAACGTGCAGAAAAAACAAATCGAAGCATTGATATTTTAGTAGAGGTAAACACTTCTGAAGAGGCGACAAAATTTGGTGTAAAACCTGCAAAAGCGTTGGAGTTATTAAGATTTGTCAATCAATTCCCAAATATTAATCTGAAAGGATTGATGACGATCGGTCCATTTACGGATGATAAAAATGCATCGCGAGAATCATTCAGACTATTAAAAACAATCTTTGATGAAGGAAATAGTGTATTGTCCTTAAAAAGACCTATGGTTGATCTTTCTATGGGAATGACTCATGACTATGAAATTGCAATTGCTGAAGGATCAACGATGATTAGAATTGGGACTGCAATTTTTGGCTCACGAACGATCAATATAAATTAATTAGGAGGATGCATGAAACTCACTCCACTTGATATAAAGAAACAAGAATTCAAAAAAGTACTTCGCGGGTATGATGCGGTTGAAGTCGATGCTTTTTTGGATACTCTTTCCGATGAATTTGCCGATTTGCAAAAACAGATCAAAGAGATGAGAGAGCAAGCGATTGAAAGTGAAGTGCAACTTCGCGACTTCAAACAAAAAGAGCGAGATTTACAGCAGGTACTAATGCAGGCACAGGAAAATAGTTCACGGACGATCGAAAATGCCCGGAAAGAAGGTGAGCTGATCATTCAAGAATCTGAATTGAAGGCAAGTCAGATTCTTGATCATGCTAGAATGGAAATAATGCGTGCAAAAGAAGAAGTGACAAATCTCCGAGCTAAAAAAGAAACGCTGATCAGCAGGTTAAAAGTTTTGTTGAACTCCGAAGTTGAATTAATCAAAGCACTTGAAGCTGATGAAGAAATGAATAGAAGAGATCAAAGCCAAGGTACCGGCAGAGAACAATTTCAAATTGATGATGTGTTAAAAAGATTATAATGCCGACATTCCGCGAACAAATAGAAGAAGCGTTAAATTATATTCGCACAAAGAATCAATCAAACCCTCCCGTTGGTATCATACTCGGTACTGGGCTTGGTGGATTGGTCAAAGAGATCAAGATTGAAACGATTATTGATTATTCCGATATACCGCATTTTCCCGTTTCTACTGTGGAATCACACAAAGGGAAGTTAATTTTCGGGACACTTGGTGGAAAAAATATTGTGGCTATGCAAGGTCGATTTCATTACTATGAAGGTTATACAATGAAACAGGTGACCTTTCCTGTTCGTGTAATGAAATTACTTGGAGTGAAGACTCTGTTGATATCTAATGCTGCCGGTGGAATGAATCCATTGTTCTCCAAAGGCGATATTATGCTTATTGCAGATCATATTAATTTGTTGGGAGATAATCCTTTGATTGGACATAATTACGATGAGCTTGGTCCTCGGTTTCCTGATATGTCAGAACCGTATTCAAAGGAATTAATCGCATTAGCGGAGGAGACGGCGCTTGAATTAAAGATCCGTTTACAAAAAGGAGTATTTGTGGCAGTTTCGGGGCCAAATTTGGAGACGCGTGCAGAATATCGATTCTTACGCGGAATTGGAGCAGATGCCGTTGGTATGTCTACAGTTCCTGAAGTAATTGTTGCTGCACACCAATCCATGCAAGTGCTTGGTTTTTCTATTATGACCGATGAATGTTTTCCTGATGCATTGAAACCGGTTTCATTGCAAGAAGTGATTGCAGTAGCAAATGAAGCAGAACCAAAATTAACAGCAATTATGAAAGAAGTGGTAGCGAGACTATAGATGTTTAAAGAACTTACTGATAAGATAAACTATTTCGAAGTTGAAGAAGAAATTTTAAAATTTTGGGAAGAGAATAAAATTTTTGAAGAATCTGTTTCCACAAGAAATGGGAAACCTCTGTATACCTTTTATGAAGGACCGCCAACGGCAAACGGACGTCCGGGAATTCACCATGTAATGGCAAGAACGTTGAAAGATGCATTCTGTCGATACAAAACAATGAGTGGATATCAAGTCCATCGGAAAGCCGGATGGGATACGCATGGTTTACCTGTCGAGATTGAAGTAGAGAAACAGATCGGCATTAAACATAAAGATGAGATTATTGAATATGGGGTTGAAAAATTCAATAAAGCCTGTCGTGAATCTGTGTGGAAATATAAAATTGATTGGGAAACTATGACTCGTGAGATGGGTTATTGGGTTGATCTCAATGATCCATATGTGACGTTCGAGAATAATTATATTGAATCGATCTGGTGGGCACTCAAACAGTTCTACAGCAAGGATATGATCTATCGTGGATACAAGATCCAACCGTATTGCCCGCGATGCGAAACTCCACTTTCATCTCACGAAGTAGCACTTGGTTATAAAGACGTAAAAGATCCGAGTGTGTATATAAAGATGAAAGTGAAAGATGAACCAAACACTTATTTTCTTGTTTGGACGACAACTCCATGGACGTTAATCTCCAATGTTGCACTTGCCGTGCATCCGAAAATTGAATATGTAAAAGTTGAATTGCTTGTAACTGATGGTGAAGAATCAAAACCTACCGGTGAATTTTTAATTCTTGCCAAGGCCCGGCTTGATGTTCTAAAAGAAAAATATACAGTTGTTTCTGAGTTTAAGGGAAAAGACATTCTCGGTAAAGATTATGAACGGATTTTCTCTTACCATCAAGTCAAAGAAAAAGGGTGGTATGTTATTGAAGCGGATTTTGTAACTATAGATTCAGGTTCTGGTATAGTCCATATGGCTCCAGCATATGGTGAAGATGATTCGACTGCTTGGTTGCAGGCTTTCGCTGGCATAAGAATGGCGAAGATATTGCCGTTGGCTCCTTGTTGCTCGGCCTGTTTGATGACGCGGGGGCGCTGCAACACGTGGGCGTCTG
>JANXZD010000108.1 GCA_025355705.1 Bacteroidota bacterium
CATCCATTCCGTCGCGGTTCACCAGGGGAAGAATAGCCGCTTTCATTGGTGCAAGTTTTGGATGCAAATGAAGGACAGTCCGCATTTCACCTGTACCCTCAGTACCTTCAACCATTTCTTCATCATACGAAGCGCAGAGAAATGCCATAAATGATCGGCTTGCACCGACCGACGTTTCGATGACAAACGGAACATATTTTTCTTTTGATTGCTCATCGAAATACTTCATCGCTTTACCGGAGAATTGCTCATGCTGCGAAAGATCGAAGTTCGTTCGGCTGTGAATTCCTTCAACCTCTCCCCATCCAAACGGAAATTTGAACTCAATATCGAACGCTGCCTTGGCATAATGCGCAAGTTTCTCATGCTTATGCCATTGCAGATTTTCAGGTTTCATTCCAAGATCAATGAACCATTTCATTCTCTCTTCGCGCCAATATTCAAAGAACGTATCTTCTTCACCGGGTTTTACAAAATACTGCATCTCCATTTGTTCAAACTCACGCGTGCGAAAAAGAAAATTCTTCGTATTGATCTCATTGCGAAACGCTTTGCCGATCTGCGCAATTCCAAAGGGGAGTTTTTGACGCGAGGCATTTTGCACATTCAAAAAATTGACGAATATCCCTTGCGCTGTTTCGGGACGAAGATACACGACACTATTCGTATCTTCTACCGGACCGACGAACGTTTTGAACATTAAATTGAATTGACGTGCTTCTGTGAATGTGCTTTTATTTCCACAATTCGGACATGCGACACATTTTATTGCTTTGGCAATCGATTCATCATTTGAGAAACGACCGGCAAATTCCGTCAGTACTTTTTCATCAGATTGTTGACCATCAAATTCTCCGGGATATACCTCTCGGAGCACATCCTTTTTCTTTTTTGCAGAAAGTTCATCCATCAAAACATCAACACGATATCGAGACTTACATTGCTTGCAATCTACCATCGGATCTGTAAAATTTGCAACGTGACCGGACGCTTCCCACACTTTCGGGTGCATAAGGATCGAGGCATCAATACCTTCAATATCATCTCGGAATGTCATTGTTCGCCACCACGACTGCTTAAGATTATTTAACAGCTCAACTCCCAATGGACCATAATCCCAGCATCCATTGAGTCCGCCATAAATTTCACTCGATTGGAAAACAAAACCGCGGCGCTTTGCAAGCGAAACGATCTTTTCCATTAATGCTATTTGGTTGCCTTCTTTACTAATGGTGAAACTCCTTTCTTTGGAATTGTAACCGGTTCTTTACTGAATAAAAAACTTTTCAAAATAATATCATTTCTTTTTATTTGTACTGTAGAGGATTTTTCTTTAATGTTTTCCATCGAAACGATAGCAGCATCAAATCCTTCCAACGAATCTTTCATTGCTTTAACAAACAACAACGGATCAAACGATTGCGGTATTAATACCCGCACATCATTTCTATTTTTAAAGGGTCTGATATTCCCTTTTTTTATTCCAAGCGTCCTCAATGTGGTGTCAGCCATGTCGTAGATACGATCACTGGATATTTGTTGTTTGGCCGATGAAATCAATGAGAATGATTCACCACTGCTATCGCCGGATTCGCGTACAATCGTTAGAATAATTGCTAATACTGTTAAAACAGCTATAATGATTATTCGTTTATCCATTAGATCGACACTTCACTTCGTTGTCGTTTTGTATAAATAGAAACTTTCCCTCTGCCATATTTTTCAACTAATTGTTTTGCAAGATTAAAATCCCTTCCAACATCGGTTGGTGTATGCGCATCCGAACCAAGTGTGAGGGGAATTTCATATTCCGAAAGTATTTTGAGAATTTGTTCACTGGTATACACCTCTTTCACCGGTTTTCGCAAGCCAGATGTATTAATCTCAACCGACATGCCGGATGTTTTTACGACTTTGAATGTCTCCCGCAGTATCTCTTCCATATCTTTTGTGGGACGATGACCGAATTTTTTAACAAGATCGCAATGGCCGATAATATCAAACAAACCGCATTCCGCCGAGCGTTTTATGTGAGAATAATAATCGGTATAGATCTCATTCACATCTTTCACATCATAATTCGCAACAAATTGAGGATCGTCAAATCCCCACTCTCCGAGATAGTGAACTGAACCGATGATATAATCAAACTCACTTTTGTTATTGAATTCTTTTACCCATTGTTCACTGCCAGGAGAAAAATCTCCTTCCAATGCAAATTTTATTATGATCTGATTTTTATATTTTTCCTGTAATGCAAGAACGGTCGGTTTGTATTCATTCCAGAATTGGTCTTCCGTCATTCTTACCGCTAAATCCCAGTTATCAGGCATCGGTGTATGATCGGAAAGACCGATCTCGTTCAATCCGATCTTAATTGCATGGTGAACATACTCTTCAAGGGTTCCGTCGGCATGTTTACAAAGATAATTGTGTGTATGATAATCAGCGAGCATTTTTTTTCTTTACCAATCGAGTTGTTTCTATTCCTAACAATGAATACAACACAGCAAGATGTTTCAATGGAGAAATGGAAAGTGCTTTAATATGTTTTGCAATTGTTTCCACATCTCCCCTCACAATTGGTCCCGTAAGTGCGTCTGCGGATGAAGAGTGTATTGCATTATGAACTGTTTGCAGAACCAAAGGCGAATAGATCTTCCAAATATTTTTTTTTGATATGTGAATGTGTTCGGAGATCGTCTCAACAACTGAAAGCAATGTTACCAGATAGTTTGATGCAAAAACAGCAGATGCATGATATAGTGATTTATCTTTCTTTGAAATCTTAAAAATATTCATTCCTATTTTTTTTGCAAAGA
>JANXZD010000530.1 GCA_025355705.1 Bacteroidota bacterium
CCGGAATTTTCGTTCGATGAATGCATCGATCGCGGATGTATCATGCGAGAGAATGTCGCTTAAGTTCACGGTCTCTTCTTCATTTACCAAACCGAGGATCGTCCAGTTCTTTGTTTTTTTGAAATCTACATATAATTCACCGAATGTTTTCCCGATGAAGGAGACAGGTACCGCTATTCTGTGAACGTCATTTCCGCGTTCGTAATCCAGCATTTCGCTTGCCACTTGAGCTGCGCCCGGATACAAAATATTGTTCGCCAGAAAGAATGCCGTATGCTGATCGCTGACGACCACTTCATCAGCGTTTGCTCTCTTAATGTGCTGTTTATTTTCTCTGTTGATAATATGAGCACATACTTTTAGTTTCGGATGGAGTGATTTCATCGTCAGTATTGACAGCAATGTTTTTTCATCTGCGCCTGTATTGCCGGTGTCCGGTACAACAATTGCATCCGACGCCATCTTTACGTTTGCGCGATTCAATATCGTCTCTCGCGAGAAGTCACCGCGGACAAATTTTATCTCGATATTCTGATACGCATTGATGACCGTTTCGATCTTTTCGGGAGGTGCTTCGTTCACCAATACGATCTGCATTTGTTTGTTATGATACCGGTCGAAAATTCGAAGGACATCTTCCACCTGAGCATTCCAGCCGCAGATGAGCGTGTGTTGTGTGAAGTCAATGTCTTGCAATCCTTGGCTCTCCTTAATTTTTCGTGCAACGAACACCGATGAAATGGTTGCGGTTAAGAGTGATAATAAAATAACGCCGCTGAGAATTGTCAGCGAAGCAAAGATCCTTCCAAGTTCTGTTTTTGGAACTATATCTCCATATCCAACGGTTGCAACGGTAACGATGGACCACCATAATGCATCGCCGTAGTTTTTATACTGGTCCGGATTGCTTCGGTGTTCAAAAAAATATACAACTGCGGCAGTAACATTAATGACAATGAAAATGGCAATTGTCATCTGAACAATTTGGTTTCCCCGTAAGATCCTAACGACTTGTTTTACCGTAGAAGATTTTTTCATTTCACTGTGTGTTGAATTTTACCGACACCCGGAATTTCCGCACTCAAAATATCTCCGGATAAAACCTGCGCGACACCTTCAGGTGTTCCTGTATAAATTATATCACCTTCCTCTAAAGTAAAAACCGAAGAGAGGAACGAGATAAGAACATCAATTGTATAGATCATATTTCTTGTGTTGGAATGTTGCCGCAATGTCCCATTCACGATAAGGTTGATCTCAAGATCTTGCGGATTGGAAATTTTTGATGCGTCTATAAAAGAAGAAAGTGCTGCCGATGTGTCAAATCCTTTTGAAACAGTCCAAGGATTTCCTGCTTTTTTTGCTTCGGACTGTTTATCGCGCATCGTCATATCTAAGCCGACTCCGTACCCGGCAACATATTTCATTGCATCAAGTTGTGAAATATTTTTTCCCTGCTTGCCGATCAACACAGTCAATTCAACTTCGTGATGAACGTTGGTTGACATTTTCGGAATGATAATATCTTGCCCATTCTCAATTATTGCTGAAGTAGGTTTCAGAAAAATGATCGGTTCTTTTTGCGGAACGCCCCCCATTTCCTTTGCATGGTCTGCATAGTTTTGACCAACGCAGAAAATATTATTGGCTCGGATCTTTGTATTGGAGGGAAGAAGAGTTATCGTTTTCATACTGAAAGAATATAAAAAAAGGTGATGAGAATTGAAATAATTATGAAACTCCTTCAATTTTAATTAAATTCACTGGTGGTATTGAAATTCAGGTTTTTACCACAAAGGCATGGAGTCACGGAGAAATTTTTGTGTTTTAGTGGCACCATTGAGTAAAAAAAATCTTAAAAGGACAAGCGTGGCAAATACATACAAAAAAGCAGGCGTTAATATAGATGCTGGCGAAGAAGTTATTCATCGCATAAAAAAATCAGTTCGTTCGACCTTCACCAAAAATGTTCTGACCGATATTGGAATGTTTGGTGCATTTTATGAAGCGAAGTTTCCCAAATTGAAAGAACCCGTATTGGTTTCCAGTGTTGATGGTGTCGGAACAAAGCTAAAGATCGCATTTGCGATGAAACGCTACGATACTGTAGGTCAAGACTTGGTGAACCATTGCGTGAATGATATTGCGGTCTGTGGCGCTGTTCCATTGTATTTTATGGATTACTTTGCAACAGGTAAACTTGCTCCAACCGTTGCCGAACATGTGATCGGCGGATTTGCCAAAGCGTGCAAAGAAAATGGATGCTCTATTATCGGCGGTGAGACTGCAGAAATGCCCGGCTTTTATCCTGCCGGTGAATTTGATATTGCAGGAACGATTGTTGGCGTAGTTGATAAAAAGAAAATTGTGAATGGAAAAAGTATTAAAAAAGAGGATGTATTAATTGGCCTGCCTTCAGCAGGACTTCACACCAACGGCTATTCGCTTGCTCGTCATGTTTTGATTCCTAAAATTTCATTGAGGAAAAAATTTGCTGAATTGAACGGAACACTCGGCGACTCACTTCTTGCTGTGCATCGTTCATACTTAAAACCAATTCAGGCGATAACAAGTAAAAACCTTGCGAAGGGAATGTCGCACATTACCGGCGGGGGAATTATTGGAAACACAATGCGTATTATTCCTAAAGGATTTAAATTAAAGATCGACTGGTTTGCGTGGCAGCGTCCGTTTATTTATGATCTGATTCAATCCGTTGGACAAGTGCCGGAATATGATATGACACGCACATTCAATCTTGGCGTTGGACTGATCTTTATTGTTGATAAAAAGAATGTTAATGCGACGATGCGGTTGTTAAAGGGTAAAAAAGAGAAACCGTTTGTGATGGGGGAAGTTGTATAAAGATTTTTTCGCAAAGCCGCTAAGGCACAAAGAATTTTATGAAAGGTTATATCAAATCAGGTCTCAGTGATATAGTTTTTAATTGAATGGGTGAGTTGTAGAGAATAAAAAGTCCCAAGACAGTGTTTGGGATTTTTATTGAAATACTTCGTCGGATGAACGACTGACTAGGAACGCTGATTATTTTTTACTTTTAATGGATTTTGGTTTACCAGTCTTTTCCTTAACAATAAAATGAGAAGTATTTTGGAGAACTCTGAGTAATTCAGCAGAAATGTTTTGACTCATTTCAAGTTGATTACCGTGTGCTATTGGAGAATAAAATTTATCAATATCAACTTGTTGCAAACCTTTATACCCAAGGGAAAGTGCCATCGCAGACAAAAGTTCAATACTTTTATGTTCCCACGCGATAGGATTTGGTGGTGGTGTATTTAGAAGCGAATAAAATTCATGCCACAACATTAAAACTTTTGGATCATCTGCAAAAACAACATCAATAGTGTTTAAAGAGTCAACCCAATCTTGGCTCGGTGGATTTGTTTTCCTTTTTGCCATCAATGTAATAAATAGGCGATATTTGATATGCAATTGGTCATTACGTTTTTGATACCACAAAGTAATAAGTACGGCAACAATAGGACCAACAAACATTGCAACAATACTCCATATTTGAAACGTTGAATCAGTCATTAATTGTCTCCTATTTATTTTAGTAAACTGCCATACAGGCATGCTAAACTAATAATTATAATGATAAAGGTTAGATAATATGCGCTATTGAATAATATCCAATGCATCCTGAAAAGTATAGAATCTACTTTGCGACGTCAATCCGTTTCAAACTATCCATCGCTGT
The DNA here is from genome assembly GCA_025355705.1 of Bacteroidota bacterium. Taxonomy (GTDB): domain Bacteria; phylum Bacteroidota; class Ignavibacteria; order UBA10030; family UBA8401; genus UBA8401. The sequence continues at coordinate 3,725 of JANXZD010000530.1, forward strand.
TGAAACATCCTGAATAAAAATCTTCCATTCCTCGTCATCTTGAGAAATAGTTTCGATCTTCTTTTTGAATTCATCCTGCTGCAAACCTCTCATCGCAAAAAAGTCTTGCACTTTTGCTTTGTAGGTTGAATCGGTCTGTTTGTTCACCATCTTTTCTTTTTCATACAACAGCGTCAATTCTGCATAAGTGATCAGTGTAGAATTATTATACGACTTTGGATGTTGCGGACTGCATCCGGTAAGTGAAATACCAAACATCAAAATCCAAGTTCCAACCAAACCCAAACATCTAGCTTTTAGCTTTTTACTTTTTACTTCTGACTTCTGGCTTCTGGCTTCTGACTTCTGAATCCTGTCTTCTGAATCCTGTCTTCTG
>JANXZD010000123.1 GCA_025355705.1 Bacteroidota bacterium
CCAAACGAAGATTTTACCAGATATCCACGAAATATTGAACGAGATAGTGAACTTGCTGAAACTTCAGGTTGTGATATTCTCTTTATCCCATCCGATGGAGAAATGTATCCAGAAGGATTCTCTTCTTCTGCTATTGTAGAAAATGTATCTACGGTATTGGAAGGGAAATTTCGTCCAACACACTTTAAAGGAGTCACCACTGTTGTTCTGAAATTACTAAATATTATTCAGCCGCGAATTGCCTATTTTGGGCAAAAAGATGCCCAGCAATGTGTTGTCATCAAAAAAATGGTACATGATTTTAATATTCCGACAGAAATATCAATCGTTCCGACGTTGCGGGAATCGGATGGACTTGCGATGAGTTCACGAAATGTATATTTGAATTCCCAAGAAAGAAAAAATGCTGTTGTATTGAATCAATCATTGCGATTAGCGGAAAACCTTGTCCGCAATGGTGAGCGTAATTCTGAAACGATCATCACACAAATGATGAAATTGATTCAATCCAAAGGTCCAACGTCAATAGATTATATTGAAATTGTTGGATCGGATGATCTCAAAATAAAGGATACAATTAGATCAGGTGAGACGATATTGATTCCGCTCGCAGTTCGGTTTGGCACTACTCGTTTGATTGATAATATTATTATTAACGTTTAGGAAATACTATGCATACAAAATTCTCTACGGTGATCATGGCTGCCGGTAAAGGAACACGGATGAAAGATCCGACAAAAGCAAAAGTGATGTTCCCGATGAATAAAAAACCGATGGTTCAGCATGTTGTTGAGTTGGCGCAGTCATTAAGTTCTGAACGAATTATTACTATTGTAGGATTTCAACGTGAATCGGTGATTGAATTTCTGAAAAGTGTTTCCCATAAAGTTGAAACAGTTGTTCAAGATCCGCAGTTGGGAACCGGACACGCGGTGATGCAGACAGAACCATTGCTCCGAAATTATATCGGCGATGTGCTTGTTTTATCGGGCGATGTTCCTTTGCTTCGCAAAGAAACGATTGCAAAACTGATCAAGCATCACCGTGAATCTAATGCTGTTGGAACGATTCTCACAGCAATTCTCGACGATGCAACCGGCTACGGAAGAATTCTTCGTAACAAAAGCGGCATCGTTACCGGAATTATTGAACACAAAGATGCCTCAGAAGATCAGCGATTGGTCAAAGAGATCAATTCCGGGATCTATATTTTTGATGCAAAATATCTCTTTGAAGCGTTGCAGCATATCAATCCACACAATGCTCAAAACGAATATTATCTTACCGATGTTTTTGGATATTTTTGGGACCATCATTTTATCATTTCTGCTGTATCTGCTGATGATTTCAACGAAATTAGAGGAATCAACACATTGGATCAATTGCAGGAAGCTGAGGACGTTCTAAATTCAAGGAACAAATAGCGTGTTGCCGGTGTCTATTATTGACAAAGCAGGTAGTTTTTCCTAATTTGAATAGAGAAAGTTGGTGATGGCATGAAAAAAATATTTGTATTGATCGCATTCTTCGGTATTTCCTCCATGTTTGCTCAATTCAAACCTAAAGCAGGTGAGCAGTCAAAGATTTCAGATTCGTTTATTCAAACTCAATCTGCAAGTGATTGGTTTAATTTGTTCAATCCAAACAATTTTCAGATGCATCATACCTATTCTGCAAGTTATTCATCGTTTGGCGGTAACAGTCTTGCATTACAGCGGTATACTAACACAATGATCTATCAATTCGCACCAAATCTTGATGCGCGAGTTGATCTGAGCTTGCAGAATTCACCGTACAGCTCATTCGATTATCGCTTGCAAAATCAATTCAGCAAAGCATATTTAAGCCGGGCAGAGATCAACTATCGTCCGTGGGAAAATACAGTGATTCGTTTACAATATCGTGAGTTACCATATTCGAATTATGGATATGGATACAATCGCTCTTTCGGCGGGATGTTTTCGGGACTTGATGGTTACGACGATTAAAACGTATTTTACGTGTCAATAATTTTATCATATTAATAACCGAGCAGTCGCAGAGACTTTCTCGGTTATTTTTTTGTAAATGATGCAACAACAATCAAAAAAAGGTCTCTTACTTAATATTGCAATTGTGTTATTGATATTCTTTAACGGAATGCAATTGTATGGGATTATTTTTCGCAATGGAGTGTCCGTTGTTTCTCCTGCGAAAAGCTTGAATGATACAACTCATGTTTCTCTGCAAATCAACGTGTTGAATGGCTGCGGCATCAACGGAGTTGGAACAACGATGACTAAATATTCCCGGAAATTGGGATATGATGTTGTTGAAATGGGAAATTATAAAACATTTGATGTTGAACAATCAATGATCATCGACAGAAGTGGAAAGATGAACGATGCGCGGGAATTGGCATTATCGCTTGGCATCAATAACAAGAATGTTATTCAGCAATTCAGTAACGATCAGATGGTGTCCGCATCGATCGTTATTGGGAAGGACTATAAATCATTAAAACCATGGAATTAAAGGAGTATTGTGACCTCAAAGAATCTTGCTAAAGTATTGGCGAATGCTGCTCTCAGTAAAAAAGCATACGATATAACAATATTAGATCTACGAAAATTAACAACAATGACAGATTATTTTGTTGTCTGTTCGGTCGATTCGGACACGCAGGCGCGTGCCGTGGCGGATGAGATTAAGAATGAATCATTGGAAAAAGGCGAAACATCCGTTCGGAAAGAAGGATATAGCGAAGGTCGATGGATATTGCTGGATTACATGGATGTTGTTGTTCATGTGTTCCACAAAGAAATGCGTGAATTCTATAATCTGGAAAAATTATGGGGTGATGCAAAAATTGAATACGTAAGCGATGAGCCTGCATCAAAGGAAAAAATAGCACGTACTCGATTAAAGATTGATGTTGTGAAGGAATCGAAAAAGAAAACCACTCGAAAAAAGACCGCGAAATAATGAAAGATCTTTTATATAAACAACTCGCCTCGATCATTGCAGAGTTGCAATATCCTTCCGTTGAAGTGATCTTTGATAAACCGAAAGTAGAAGCGCACGGCGATCTTACGACGAATGTTGCAATGATGCTTGCAAAATCCGTCGGGAAAAATCCGCGGCAAGTTGCGCAATCAATCGTTGAGAAACTTCCGATCAATGATTCGTTTCTCTCAGCAGTTGAAATCGCCGGACCCGGGTTCATCAATTTTCGATTTGCAATAAACTATGTTGTTGAGAATGCAAAACGGATTCTTCTAGAAAACGATTCGTTCGGAAAATCGAATTTTGCGAATAGTAAAAAAACAAACCTGGAATGGGTCAGTGCAAATCCGACCGGCTTGCTGCACGCAGGACATGGCAGACAGGTGCTGCTTGGTCAGGTGATAGGGAATTTATTGGAGTGGACAGGGCATGTTGTAACGCGTGAGTATTATTTTAACAACGCCGGGAATCAAATGCGGACTCTGGCGGAAAGTATCTATATCCGTTACTGCCAGAAACTTGGAGATGATATTCCTTTCCCTGAAGAAGGATATAAAGGCGAGTATATTGTTGAAATAGCAAAAGAGATTATTTCAGCAAAGGGTGATTCGCTCAGAAATGCGGGTGAAGATAAATCATACTTCCAAAAATATGGTGAAGAATGGTGTTTTAAGAAAATCAAAGAGACACTTGCTCGACTCAATGTTAAGCACGATGTATTCTATAATGAAGATTCCCTGTATTCTACAGGGAAGATTGCAGAAGTGATAGAAGAGTTTCGCAAGAAAGATCTTGTGTATGACAGCGAAGGAGCAGTGTGGTTTCGCGCAACAAATTTTGGTGCCGATAAAGATCGTGTAATAGTTAAAAGTACCGGTGAACCGACATATCGGTTACCGGATATTGCCTATCATCGAGAGAAGTTCCGACGCGGGTTTGAATTGATCGTTGATATCTTCGGCGCAGATCATATTGCAACAATTCCGGATGTGCTGAACGGTGTAAAAGCGCTTGGATACGATACTGATTCAGTAAAGGTCATCATCCATCAAATGGTTTCATTTGTTAATGGTGAAGAAATTGTAAAAATGTCCAAACGAAATGCAAAAACATATACTCTGGATGATCTTATTGATGAAGTTGGTGTTGATGCAGTTGCATATTTTTTTGTGATGCGAAGTGTAGGAACGCATTTAGAGTTTGATGTTGCACTTGCAAAAGAACAATCGGACAAGAATCCTGTCTATTATTTGCAATATGCTCATGCTCGTATTGCAAGTATTCTGCGGCATGCGGCAGAAGAAAATTTTTCAGTTGATCGTCCGCTAGTAATGAATGAAAAAACAGATTATTCTTTGATGAAGGAGAAAGAAGAGATTGATCTCCTCAAAAAGTTGTTGGAATTTCCGGAGCTTGTTCAAAACTGCGCTGTTTCATTTGAGCCCCACAGACTGACGACCTATTTACGAGAAGTTGCTGAGACATTCCATCGGTTTTATCACGAACATCGCGTGATCAACGACGATAAAGCGTTAATGCAATCACGTTTAACCGTTTGTTTAATGTCAAAAATTGTTATTGCCAACGGCTGTAAAATTCTAAGTGTTTCTTGTCCCGAAAAGATGTAAATTAACACACACAATAATTAGTCATAAGGACTTTTACCTGCCCAATTGATACTGCTATAATCAAAAAACAGTTTGCTGTAAAAAGCACTGTTTTACTTCACTCATTATCGCTCTAAGTTTCAATATTCGTTGGAAATGCTATCAGATTTTGTTAAATTCTTAGATTATTAAACTAATTTTTATTCTATGAAGAACATTCTTGTAACCGGCGGAGCTGGTTTTATTGGAAGTAACTTTGTTCATTATATGCTGAACAAACATTCCAATTATAAAATCATCAATTTTGATTCCCTTACATATGCAGGAAACCTTGAAAATCTTTCGGCAATCGAAAAAAATCCCAATTATACGTTTATCAAAGAGGATATTGGTAATAAAGAACAGGTGATGAAAGTGTTTCGTGAACATTCGATCGATACTGTTGTTCATTTTGCAGCGGAATCGCATGTTGATAGAAGTATCACTGGTCCAGCGGTATTTGTACAAACAAATATTGTTGGGACGCAAGTGTTGCTCGATGTTTCCCGCGAGATTGGAATAGAAAGATTTCTTCATGTGTCTACTGATGAAGTGTACGGCTCTCTAGGAGCAACCGGATATTTCACCGAAGAAACATCGCTCCACCCAAACAGTCCATACTCTGCAAGTAAGGCATCCTCTGATATGCTGGTGTTGGCGTATCAACACACCTTTGGATTTCCGGGAGTTGTAACGCGATGCTCCAATAATTACGGACCGTATCAATTTCCCGAAAAATTAATTCCGTTGCTGATTGCGAATGCGTTGAATGATAAATCAATTCCCGTTTATGGCGATGGATCGAATATACGCGATTGGTTATATGTAGAAGATCATTGCTCAGCTCTTGATGTTGTGCTTCATCATGGAAAGATCGGCGATGTTTATAACATCGGTGGAAATAATGAATGGAAAAATATCGATATCGTGAAACTAGTATTAAAAGAAATTGATAAACCGGAATCGCTTATTACGTATGTTAAAGATCGTCCCGGTCATGACAAACGATATGCAATTGATGCTGCAAAAATAAAGAACGAACTGGGCTGGGTTCCATCGTATCAGTTTGAGAATGGGATCAAAAAAACTGTGCAATGGTATTTGCAGAACAAACAATGGTGGGAGAGAATAATCAGCGGTCAATATAAAAAATATTATGAATCACAATATTTTGAACGGAAATAATCGACAATGAAGGCCAACAAAAAATATTATCTCGTTGCGTTATTTATTTGCTCTACGATGGTATCTTTCTCTCAATTACGAGATCGAGAAGATGATTCGAAAACTTCAACGCAAAAGACACAACAACCGCAAATTACCGGATCAACACTCTCTGTGATTATGGATGGACCGATTGATCCTAAGGAATACATCGTTGGACCAGGCGATGTTTTTGCAGTAAGCATATGGGCTGCAATTCCTTTGAATTTTCAGGTTCCAGTTAACCCTGAAGGTTCAGTGATCATTCCTACTGTCAATGAAATGTCTATCAGTGGTCTTACTCTAGAAGTAGCAAAGAAATTAGTAATGAGTGAGATCAAGAAAAAATATCTTTCCGGGACCGCGTCATTTACACTTTCTCAGCCTCGGTCATTTACTGTTACAGTCAGAGGAAACGTTTTGAATGAACAGACTATTATCGTTCAGGCAACCGATCGTGTTGAAGCTGCATTGAACATTGCCAATGATATCCAAAAATATAAATTGAAGACCATGCTTTCCGAGCAACAACTTACCTCGTCTGGAAAAGTAGAAAAAATACTTTCTTCATCAAGCAAAAGACAGATAAGAATTATTCGCAAAAGCGGAATATCGGTGAACGCAGATATTGAAAAATATATTGCAACTCGCAACCATGTATACAATCCATTGTTGCAGGATGGAGATGTGATTATTGTCCCGCCGAATAACATTGAAAAAAATTTTATTGGTGTGTATGGAGCGGTTGCTAAAAGTGGAACCTATGAGTTTGTGGAAGGTGACAGTCTGCTGAATCTCATTGAGATTGCAGGCGGCATCACAAAAAACGCCGACGCAGAGAAAGTGACAATATCTCGAATGGATGAGTCAGGAATGTATTCTGAAAATAGTATAAGTTTATCGAGAATCATTTTAGGGCAAAGTCAGGACATTGTTCTCAAACAAGGAGATAGGATTCTTGTATCGCAAAAGAATACTATAGATCGTGGAGGTGTGGTTAATATTGAAGGAGAGATTGTATTGCCTGGATCATATTCCATCATACAAGACTCAACGAAACTTTCGGAAATCATTCAAAAATCCGGCGGCTTGACCAAATATGCACTATTAAATGGTGCTGTAGTTTTTCGAAATAAAGATAAAGAGCTAGAACGAGAAATAAATTACCTGCAGATGCGAAAAGGG
>JANXZD010000017.1 GCA_025355705.1 Bacteroidota bacterium
GAAATTGCGCCGCTTATTCTAACAGGTCCTCCTTCTGTTACCGGTTTTGCAGCCGGAAGACCGAAACCGAGTGAAGTTATTGCATATTGGCCGGCATTGATACCAAAATCCGCAGTGAGACCGAAAGTTGAGGTGGTTTCACTTTGAAAATTCAACTCATCCAAATTGCACATGCGCGTTCAGGAGATAAGGGTGATACAGGGAATGTTGGAGTTATAGCTCGCAAGCCGGAATATTATCCGTTATTGGTAAAATATCTTACTGCTGCGAAAGTTAAAAAACATTTTGAGGGGATATGCTTAGGTCACGTTGAACGCTTTGAACTTGCAAATATCGGTGCATTGAATTTTTTACTTCACCAATCTCTTGGTGGAGGCGGTACAAAATCATTAAAGAATGATGCTCAAGGTAAAATATTGAGCAGTGTAATGTTGAGAATGGAATTTGACATTGAGGAAACCATATAATGTTTGAATCATCAAAAGTAGAGTTGCTAAAACTGCAGGAACGTCACACCCAACTTCGGGGGTATCTTTGACATCGAAGTCAAACAAAGCGAAATAGACGCCCTTCAACAAAAAACCACCGAACCAAATTTCTGGATTGATAATGTTGCTGCTCAAAAGGTAATGCAGGAGATCAACTCCCGTAAACTATGGGTTGATTCTTGGCTTTCAGTAAAACGAATGCTTGAGGATGCGCAAACCTTGATCGAACTATCCGAAGAATCACAGGACGAATCGTTACAGAACGATATCGACAATGAGTTTTTCAAGGTTAAGAATGCTTTTGCTGAAATTGAATTTCGAAATATGCTCAGCGGAGAGGACGACAAACGTACGGCAATTTTGACGGTCCATTCCGGAGCGGGTGGAACGGAATCTCAGGATTGGGCGGAAATGTTGTTGCGAATGTATACTCGGTGGTGTGAAAAGAAAGGATTTAAAATTTCTCTCGCTGAACGTCAAGATGGCGACGGTGCAGGGATAAAAAGTGCAACAATTGAAGTTGTTGGTGATTATGCTTTTGGATATCTAAAAGCGGAAATTGGTGTACATCGGTTGGTGAGAATTTCTCCCTTTGATGCAAACAAACGAAGACATACTTCCTTTGCTTCGGTATTCGTTTATCCTGAAATTGAAGATGATGTTGCGATAGAAGTTAATCCCGCCGATGTTGAAATGGATACGTACCGTGCGGGTGGTAAAGGGGGCCAAAATGTTAATAAAGTTGAAACAGCCGTCAGACTTCGTCATATTCCAAGTGGTGTGGTCGTTGCATGTCAAGAAGAACGGTCACAATTTCAAAACCGTGAACGTGCAATGAAAATGCTGAAATCACGTTTGTATCAAATTCGCAAAGAAGAAGAAGAAGCACGACTTGCTGTGATAGAAGGAACGAAAAAGAAAATCGAATGGGGAAGTCAGATACGTTCCTATGTATTTCATCCATACAATATGGTGAAAGACCATCGTACCGAAGAAGAAACAAGCGACACTCAAGGTGTTATGGATGGTGAGTTAGATAAATTCATTAAATCATATTTAATGCAATCCAGCAATCACAATGTTGCATAACATGAACTTCATTTCGTTTACCGCGATACGTTTTCTGCGATTCCAAAAATCATCTCGCTCACAGAGTTTTATTTCATTTGTTACCGTAATTGCAATTACGGGTGTTATGCTTGGCGTAGCATCGCTGATCATTGCACTGACGATTCTTGGCGGATTTGAAAAAGAGTTAAAAGAAAAAGTGATTGGCTTCGCAACACATATTCAAGTAACAACATATACAAACCAGCCAATACGGTATTATCAAAACATCGAAACGAAATTAAAGAAAGAAATACCTCAGATTCGTTCAGTTTCTGCTTATGTTGCAAAAGAGGGTATGATCAATTATGGCGATGTTACTGAAGGGATCATTATAAAAGGAATAGAACAAATTTCCTCTGAAGCCGGAGTTAAAAAATATCTTGTCCAAGGGGATATTAATTTTGATAAGATTAGTGATGGGTTGTACGGATGTATTATTGGCAAAAAATTATTGAATACTCTTGGTGCGAAACTAAAAGACACGGTTTTTGTTTTCGGTCTTCAAGGTCACATACAAACATCCATTGCACCTAATGTTATTGCGTTCGTGATACAAGGTGTGTATGAATCAGGAATGTCGGAGTATGATGATATTTATCTTTTTGTCGGAATTCCATCAGTTCAACAATTAATCAATTTTGACGAAGCAGTGACTGGGTTTGAAGTGATGGTAAATAATGTTGACATTTCTCCTGAAATTGCAAAACAGATTATGGATGTTTTAGGTTACCCTTTTAATGCACGGACTCTATTTCAACTATACCGGAATCTATTTACCTGGATTGAATTGCAAAAAGAGCCGATCCCCTTGATTTTAGGACTCATTATTGCTGTTGCGGCAGTGAATATCATTGGAACATTATTAATGCTTGTCCTCGAAAAACGAAAGCAAGTTGGAATATTGAGATCATTAGGAGCATCGGCACGTGATATTAAGAAAATATTTTTGATTAACGGGATATTCATTGCTATAGTTGGAATTGTTCTTGGTAATCTGTTTGCATTCTCTATTTGCTGGCTGCAGTTAGAGTATCAATTTTTCTCTCTGCCATCAACGATTTATTTCATGAAAACTGTTCCGATTTATTTTCGAGTTGAAAATTTTGCAATTGTCTCAATCATCAGTTTTATACTTTGTGTTGGCGGTGCATATATCCCTGCACGCCTTGCCTCTAAACTTGATCCAATTAAGGCAATTCGATTAGGATAATGAAATATACTTTTTTCATAGCGAAGCGATATTTACTGGCCAAAAAAGAGGC
>JANXZD010000045.1 GCA_025355705.1 Bacteroidota bacterium
CAATTATATAATTTCCATTATTATGCCTGACGAATTTTTGAATCTATATTATATCCTCGTTCTCCAAATGGTTGAAGTTTCTCAAGCCAAATCTCTTCAAGCAATGTCAGCTCATCTTTTAGATTGAAATTCTCGTCGTCGTTAACCTTCACTACTTCTAGTATTTCAAAGACGAACTTATCTTGACCGTATTCTTTCCATTCCTTCTGCAGCAATTCGTTGCGATGACTTCCGCTGGTTAGCATAAATTTATGACCGTTCAACGGACCTTCAAGGTTCAAACTGCTTCCAAGTAACACTTTACCGTTCGCAGTATTCTTTATCTGAAAAATACCTGCGGGTTTTTTCCGTTCTTTGTATTCTCTATTAACATCATGTTTTGTTTTCATCGTTATTTCTTTCTCTATTTTAATTTTTCAATCTCAACCGCCATTGCATCGATCGCTCCTGCACCTTGTCCGATCACAGCGGAGACTTTTATAATTTGCTTTTCGGCAAGGGTCCAGTTGTTCTGTTCGATCGCTTCACGGATCGCGGGAAGCGTCTTCACTCCGTATCCGGTGTAGAATCCCGGTGCGTAGATCTGATGTTTGAACCACGAACGGTTCGGCAGCCCGTCGTCATGCGTGAACGCCCGTTCGACCTGTATCAGTCGTTGATTTAAAAATTGTACAAGTTTTTGATCCTGCGTAGAAATTTTTTCGGAAACCCTGGAATAATGTTCTGCACTGCGCGAAAGTGAATCAACGGCATTTTGCAGCGGTGCAAAATTCAGAAACGGCGGAACATGCTCTTTCACCGGCAGAACAAATTTTTCATGCGGGTCTGCAATTGCTGTAAAGACCCCGTCATCGATCTGGCGGTTGCGTTCATTGCTCTCATCTTGTTTAGTTTTCAGCAGCGTCTGCACTTCTTCCAAATATTTTTTCACCGCATCGACCAATCCGGAGAATTTCAGCGGGAGCAGATCCGTTTCGGATAACCGCATCACCATGGTCCCTGCTGTTTGCGCAAGAGCGCGGCAGTAAACAAAGTTCGTGTCGGAAAAATGCGTGTACCAATAGAAATCATCATAGATGGAATGATAGATTCCGCCGTCATCTTCACCGCCGAATCCAATACTCATGGAAGCAACGCCAAGATGATCGAGGAATGCCGTATAATCGGAACCGGAACCAAGCGCACTGATGCGAAGATCAGATCGTGAACGGATCTGATCCTTATCGGAGAGTGATGCATCCGCGATCGCGCGCGCCTGCCATCGCTTCCACACGGAAAGTTTTGTTTCGGGATCTTCAATATCTTTTGCGACAGCGTTCACAAAATTTTCGAGCGTGTGCGAAGCAGAAACACCAAGATATCCCCGTCCGTTGGAATCTGAATTGAGATAGACCGCTGCTTTCTGTTTCAATTCGTCGGCGTGCGCTTCCACCCATTCCGTTGAACCAAGCAGACCTTCCTCTTCACCGTCCCACGCACAATAGACAAGCGTCCGTTTTGGTTTCCATCCCTGTTTCTTCAATTCTCCAAATGCGCGCGCCTCTTCAAGCATTGACACTTGTCCTGACGTTGGATCTTCGGCACCGTTCACCCACGCATCGTGATGATTCCCGCGAATGATCCATTCGTTCGGATAAACACTTCCTTTTATCATTGCGATCACATCGTACAGTTTCACCATATCCCAATTGAATTTTAATTTCAGATGAACCTTCGATCCACCGGGACCAATGTGATACGTGATCGGCAATCCGCCCCGCCACGATTCGGGCGCAACAGGACCGGAAAGTTGTTCAAGTAAATGAGCCGCATCATTGTACGAGATCGGGAGCACCGGAATTTTTGTGAAAACATCCACCTCTTCCATCTTTAAACGTTTCGCATTTTCTGTTGCACCAATTCCCGGAGTAAGCGGATCGCCCGGATGCAGCGGCATATCCATCACGCTTCCGCGTTGAACGCCGTCACCATTTCGGAACGCTCCTTTCGGAAACACATCACCTCCGACATATCCGTCACCGGAAGGATCGGAATAAATGATGCAGCCGACAGCGCCATGTTCAGCGGCGACTTTCGGTTTAATTCCGCGCCACGACATCCCGTATCGCGCAATGACGATCGCTCCTTTCACGGAAATTCTCAAGCGGTCTAACGTTTCATAATCGGCAGGAATTCCGTAATTGACATACACAAGAGGAGCCGTTACATCACCGTCGATCGAATACGCATTGTACGTCGGGAGTTGTTCGCTTTGTTGATTGGAAGTCGGATCTTCGGCAAATGCAGGTTCTTGCAATGCTGCAGTGAACCGTACCGGTGAAACAAGTTCAAGCAGCCGTTCTTTTGGTGTCGGGAAAAGAACGCTAAAAGTTTCAATCGTTGCGTCCCATCCCCACTCTTTGAATTTGGAAAGGATCCACTCGGCATTCTCTTTATCATACGCGGAACCGATATGATGCGGGCGGGCGGAAAGATGTTTCATGTAGTCGCGCAGATTCTCCGTTTTCGGGATTGAACGAAACCGTTCTTCCGTTGTTTGTTTTTGTTGAGCAAGAAGAAGAATGGGAAGCAAAAATATAAGATAGATGAATCGGGTCACGGTACACTCCTGTTTTTGGTATGCAAAGAAAATCCGAAACGTGATGCTGAGATGCAAGTATTTAAGGTTTATTCAAGATGCTTATTTAGACCCATCCCTAACCATCCCCTTTAAGGGGAGGGAATCTATATTTCTCCCCCCGTCCCAAAGGGATGCCTTCGGCAAAAGCGGGTCAATTAAAAATATAATGACGCACAATGATTCAATTGATTCTTTTAGAAGAAGGTTTCTTTAAAGCAATTCCTTCTCTCTTTTCGTATCTTCAAATATGATCTCAAACTATTTCACCCTTCTTCACACTGCAGCGTTATTACATCAACGATACACAAGAACAGTCATTGCCGGGATCTATTCGCAGGACAAGAATACCCTTTCCATTGTTCTCTACGCACCGGAACCGCATACGATCACCATTTCCTGCACCGCAAGAGAGAATTATATCTTGGCGCGGAATGGAATTTCCCGCGCACGGACAAATTCTGTAGATCTCTTCCCTGAACTGATCGACAAGCATATCGAATCGATATATATCAGCATAACAGATAGAACCATTTACATGAAAGTTTCCGATGATCAATGGCTCTGTCTTGATATGTTCGCATCGAAATCGAACGTGATGGTATGTGATGAACACGGAATAATCGTTGACGCATTCTTGAACAAGAAAGAATTGCTTTCGACGAAACGTGAACTTCAAAAGACCGAACAACAGATTTCGATCAATGATATTCTTCCGGACAGGGAAAAATTCACATCGGAATGTACTGCAAATGACGACCTGCTTAAAGGACTGAAAAAAGCTGTACCGAAACTCGGAACCGTGCTTGCAAATGAAATTTTGTTCGATATCGGTTCGGCGGATCTTTATGAGGCCACAAAACAGAAAATTCACGAGGTGTTATCACTGACGGATATTTCACCCGTCATTTATTTTGATGAACAATCCCCTGTTTGTTTTTCGCTGGTTCCGCTTACGTATCTTTCTTCGTATCGAATGGAACAATACGATGATATCTTCATCGGTATTCAAAAATTCATCAGCTTTGAGCGGTCAACATCTTCGTTCATACAAAAGAAACGAGAGGTCATCGGATGGCTGACGAAAGAATTGGAAAAAACGGCACGCACCATCCGCGCCGTGGAGTCGGAACTTTCGGAATCATCCCGTGCAGAACAATATGCATTGTTCGCTAAATTATTAACAGCAAATCTTTATAACATCACCAAAGGATCGAGATCCGTTACATTGGAAAATTCGTATGCTGCAAATGAACCCGTGACAATACCTCTGGATGTTTCCCTTACCCCGCAAAAAAATGCAGAGCGATTCTACGACAAAGCAAAAAAATCAAAGACCGCTAAAGAAGAATCACAATTACGGTTGACAATTCTCAAAAAAAGGGAGGCATCGCTTAAGGACTTATTAGAAAAGCCTAACGGTATCAATGAGAGCGTTTCTTGGAAAAATTACTTACACTCGTATGGGGGAATGGTTAAAGAGCTTGGGTATATGACGGAAAAAGAACAGGAAGAACTTCCACCATTCAAGATGTTTACTGTCGAAGGCGGTTTCACAGTCTATGCAGGCAAGAACAGCGCAAACAACGATCTGCTGACGTTCAAATTTGCAAAACCGAACGATCTGTGGTTCCACGCGCGAGGTTCAAGCGGTTCGCATGTTGTATTGAAACTTGGCGGCGCTCAGGGGACGCCGTCTAAGAAGGCAATAGAACAAGCAGCTTCCATTGCAGCGTATTACAGTAAAATGAAAAATGCAAAACATGTACCGGTGGCGATGACCGAACGAAAGTTCGTTCATAAACCTAAGGGGGTGCCCGCCGGTACTGTTGCACTTGATAAGGAAAAGGTTATATTTGTTCAGCCTCTTCTACCAAAAAATGAAGCGTAACCTATGGCAATCAAAATTCTTGTTGTCGATGACGACAACTATATCCGCTCTTTCCTCCAAAAGCGCTTAACCGCATTGGGTTACGAGGTTCACGTTGCCGAAGACGGAAAGCTTGGTCTTGCTGCTGCAGAAAAACTCCATCCTCATTTGATCGTTTCGGATTGGATGATGCCGGTAATGGACGGCACAGAATTTTGCAAACAGATCAAAAAACATCCTGAATTGAAGTACACCTATTTTATTCTGCTGACCGCCCGGGACAGTGCTGAAGATAAGATCGAAGGAATGGAACTCGGCGCAGACGATTTTATGACCAAACCGTTCAATGATAAAGAACTGGTTGCGCGCATCAATGTGGGACTTCGCATCACCGCACTGCAGAAGGAACTC
>JANXZD010000058.1 GCA_025355705.1 Bacteroidota bacterium
TCGGAATCTCCTATGGCGGAGTCGGCATTATTGGGAAATCAAATGTAACAATGCAAAAACTTCCTGGGGTGATGTTAAAATATCGCCTGTTCGATGAATCCGAATCCATGCCTGCCATTGCATTTGGATTTGATTCACAAGGGAAAGAAACATATATCGATTCATTAGAACGATTTATCATTAAGTCCCGTGGAATTTTCGTTGCCGCAAGTAAAAATTATTCCTTCCTTGGTTTCTTAAGTCTTCACGGCGGAGTAAATTGGAGCATGGAAAGGAAAGATGGTGATAAAGATATGGATACGTTCGTTGGAATTGAAAAATCGATCGGGCAAGAAATATCATTTATCACAGAATATGATTTTGCTTTCAACGACAACCATGGAAATGCGTACGGAAGAGGAAATGGATACTTAAACGCCGGTATTCGATGGGCACTTGCCAATGGGTTGACGCTCGGTTTCGATCTTAAAAATATCGTTAAAAATCAAGAAAATGTAACATTCGGAAATCGGACATTAAAGGTTGAATATGTGCGAACATTATAATTCAATTCTTTGACTTTTTCCGTTCATTTCTGTAATATAGTAGTAACAACAACCAATAATAATCAGCTTGCCTATTAAACCTTCGCTACAAGAACTACATCTACATTGAAAGCCTTGCTGCATTGTCGTACATTGTAAGGAATGATTTTCTTCTTTTGACTGTTCATATAAGCAGACAACAAACAAAGAGGTGCGCTATGAAATCTGTGCGGAATTCTTTACTCGTATTTTCATCCGTTATTTTATTTTCCGGGTGTTATACCGAACTTGCAACGGTTGAACGAACTGATCGTGACTATGCAAATGATTCTGATTCGACCTATGAAGAAGGTTCAACGGCGATCAACAATCATTATTATTTAGATGATGATTATCGTCGATCTCGGTTGCGAGTCTCTTTTCATTATTACTATCCGGAAAATACTTCGTGGATCGGTGCCTATTACAATTCGTATTTCAATGATCCATATTGGGGAATGAGACCATTTTCATGGTCGTATGATCCATGGTATGGATATTATCCTGCGCCAACCTGGGGTTGTCCGCCGTATTATGATCCATGGCATCCATATTATCCACCGGTTGTATACCATCCCGGACATCATTCTTATCCAATATATGGTGGAAACAACACACCCACAATTCCGAGTAAGGGGCACAGAGCTGATGGACCTTCGCGTGAAGGGACAACCATTACAGATCGCTCACGCCCAATTCCGAATCCATCTTCAGGAACAACGGTAGTTTCAATGCCAAAAACTCGCGAATCTGCTCCTATTGATAATGTAACTCCAACAACACGTTCCGGGAAAACGCGTGATGAAATTCCATGGTGGAAAAAAGCAGACAACGGGGGAGATCAGTCATCATCAAATAATGGATCAAAACGAAGAGACAGTGAAACTATTAAGAGAAATCGCGATGGACAAACAAACAATCCACCTTCTCAAAATAAACCGAATAGGGAAGCTAAACCGGCGGAAAGAAAAAGAGATAATCAACAGTCATATAATCCCCCGACACGGGGAAACGATGTAAAACAAAGCGGATCGCGACCAGTAGAACGTCAACGTGAAAACAGACAGCCATCATATTCACCACCACAAAACAGATCGTCACAACCCACGGCTGTACCGCAATCTGGCGGAAGCAACAGATCGAATGGAACCGGAAGTTCATCCGGAAGAAAACGAGATTAATATGAATCAAAACCTAAAGATATTATTTTTTGTCATTGGTGTATTGTCCATCATCCTTTCAGGGTGCTATACTCAACTGATGTCGCCGCAGGAATATATGGCAATTCATAAACTGCAATCCTCAGTGACAATCGCAGACAATTCATATTCAATAAATTATAACCAGTCATGTACTTCGTGCCATACTTTGTCAGAACTTAATGAACGGGCAGAAGAATTGGAATATTACGGTGTTCGTACAGTTCATAATGGAGTTCTTTTATCATCGCGTCAATGGTTGAATGAATATCCAAATCAAGGTGATATTCTTTACGGGGATTCTGGACCGATCTATTGGCCAACACCAACGTCTCCAATAAATCCTTGGTGGGTTCCTTCAACAGTAGTCGTCATTCATGGGTCAGAGCAAAATCAAGGAACAACTACTACGCCGAAGAAAAAACGTGCTGACAATCCATCGCGGGGAAATGAAGGAAATACAGGACGTGAACAGCCGATACCGACTTATACTTCACCGGCACCGGTAACACCTAACACTTCATCTCCTGTCATAAATACCGGAACACCGGCAGTGACCGTTACAAGTCAACCGCAACCTTCGCAACCACAAGGCACAGGATCACGAGATAGTGGAGCG